>NZ_JAYQWM010000091.1:0-12975 GCF_036662595.1 Escherichia sp. Lx600-2
GTCACATCATTAATCGTATACAATAACCATTTGAATTAATTTATAAAAAATATAAAAAAAGATAACAATGCAGCTAAAGATTGACCAAATATGAAATAAAGCTGAAAAATAATTTTGGAGGTACCTCCGATGTTGAGCAACTCGTGGCCCCATTCACCTGCACCTCAGATTGAAAATCAGCTCTGTTCTTCCGAGCGCTTATTGTTTACATCCGCAGATCCCGAGGAGATCAAGTCCATGGTTGGTCGGGTGATGAAGCCCCATCAGTTTCATTTACTCAACCCACATCAACGCCTTGATGCCCGTATGCATTATATTCCCATGGGGGATATTTCGCTGAGCCGTCTACGATATGGCGCTGATGTTACTATTGCTCCAGGGCAACTGCAGGACTTTTTCCTAGTACAAATGCCGTTGTCTGGCAGTGCGACCATTGAAAGTGGCGGAAAATGTATAGAGTCCACACCACAAATGGCATCGTTACTTAGCCCAGAAGAATCAACAACCATGCGTTGGAATAGCGATAACGATCAGTTTATGTTGCGTATTTCTCGCTCCTTACTAGAACGGTCTTTAGTTGGCCAGCTAGGACACACTTTAGATAAACCATTAGTTTTTCAGTTGGGTTTTGCATGGCAATCCTGTATTGCATGGCGCACCTTAATGAATTACTTAATTGAATGTGCTACACGTACACCGGATCTACTACAACATAAGTTGATCACCACACAAGTTGAGCAATTGGTTTCTGTCACTCTTCTCTCCACCCAAGGCCATAACTATACTGAAGATTCTGGAATGCGCAGAGCCACAATCCGTCCTCGCCATGTCAGGCGTGTGCAGGAATACTTAGAAGCTCATGCCCATGAACCTATTACAGTTGAGCAACTAGCCCACATTGCGGGAGTCAGTTTACGTAGCTTATATGCTGGCTTTAAAGAGTTTTTAGATATTAGCCCAATGCAATATCTACGCGATTTACGAATGGAACGGGTAAGAGCCGAACTGCTTTCTGGGGAAGCGACCAGTGTCACGGGAGTCGCATTACGTTGGGGATTTGCTCATATGGGACGTTTTAGTGCGGAATATAAACAACGATATGGTGAAACGCCGAGCCAAAGTCTGAAAAAAGCCTAAATGATGTCTTACACAAAGCCCTACATCGCTATTCTAACACGGTGTAGGGCTTTAATTTATTATACTCGTTAGAATGGAATGGCCGCTTTTAAATAAATTTGCGATCCTTCTGGGCGGTTTCTCACTTCAAAATCTTTTTCCCATTTAGCCGTAAATAACCAGCCTTGAGGGTTGGCATAACGAATGGATGGCCCTATCGAATAGGCTCGGGCTTTTCCTTGTGCTGAATTTGGCCCACTATCATTTGTTGTTTGCATAAAAGCATACCCGCCAATCCCTGCAACCCAACCATTTTCAAAGCCCCAGCCTAAGCCATAATCAGCATGAAATGCTTGGCCTGAACGTGTTTTTGTATCGTTATTACGGAAGTTAAAATCATACATCATTTTTAAATCGGCATTCACACCAACTGGGGGAATATAACTTATTGCCCAGACAGGCTGTAATGCCCAGTAATTTTTCCCCAGACTTGATGGGTCAGTTTTACTGTATTTCCCTGTTGGGGCGTAGGCATCTAACCCCACCACATAGTGTAAATCTGCCGATGGATGAAAACCTAAGGCTGGTCCAAATGTCACATCGCCAAGGCCACGGCTGTTGTCTTTCTGACCTGCTGCCTTTGCGGTAACATCCAATAATGGCACAATCGTATGGAAAGCTAAGTCACCACCAAACACTTTTTGGTCTGTCACCCAAATCAGCCTTGGCGCTAATACATTCACATTTACACTAAAACCCGGCACAGGGATTTTATCCCCTTTGTTATCGCGAATACTGTCATAATGCGCATTTCCACCATATATCAGTACATGGACACCTTGTGGTGGTAGCGCCCCTGACATAAAGTTTTCGAGACCATCGGGATAAACACCTAATCCACCACCTTCGGTAGCGACCGCACCAAATGAAAGAATACTGAGACACGAACCTGCAACAAGCCTACTGATTATTTTTGTTTTCATCATATTTCCTGCCATAGTGGGTTGTCTTACTGTGTGTGCTTTGCCTGCGATAGTACAAATCCATTGCTGATTTATTTATGTCCTACGTTTGACTGCCAATTTTTGTGCAACAAGGTAACCAGAGCCACCACCAAGCCCGGGGCCGGGATGTGTTGATGCGCCAATATGAAAGAGATTTTTTACTGCTGTTTGATGTGCTTTTGTTTGCCCCGTCGCCGCAAAAGGGCGTAACCAAAAGAATTGGTCTGGTGAGCAAGTCCCTGAGTAAGGATCACCGCCGACGAGATTGCAGTTATAGCGTTCAAGATCAGCTGGAGAAATCGCTTTACGGCCGACAATCAGTGAAGAGAACCCCGGCATAACTTGTTCTAAACGCTGCTGTATCCGATCAGCTACTGCTTCACGCACTTGCTCATTCCACTTTCCATCTTCTGGAATTGAAATTTCACCAGCACTATCACCTTTTAAGGTGCGAGGAAGCTCCTGCATTTGAACCCATAAAATCCACCCTCCATCGGGGGCCCTGCTTGGGTCAAGCGCTGTCGGCTGACCAATACCAAACGTCGGTTTATCAGGTAAGTAACCGTTATTCGCTTGGGCCACAGACAAACAAACCTGTTCCATACTTTCCGTAAAATGAACCAAAGGAACATGAAGAAGCTCAGGGTTACACCAAGGAGGAGGAGCACTCAGTGCAAAATGGATTTGCATCCCCGCACGCCCATAACGATAACCGTTTGACCTTTGCTTTATTTGTGGGGAAACATTATCAAGCAATACGCCATATAACTGAGTCGGGGTAACGTTGCATATCACGCTCTCTGAAGCGCTAATGTCCTGCCCATTAGCCCTAACCCCTGTTGCTCGGCTATTCTTCCCGAGGCCTTGAGTAATAATTTTTTCAACGTGCATCCCTGTTTTGAGCTGCCCACCATGGGCTTCGATAACCTTCGAAAACGCCTCAACAATGCGCTCGCTCCCACCTTTTACAACAGGCATACCACCAGCAACTACCGCTGCAAATGTGAGTTTCCCAATTAGCGCAGAACTCGCTTCATCAGGCCCTAACCCTGTATGTAATACCCAAGGCGCCATTAAAGCTCGGCTAAAATCATGTTGTAGCTCACGCTCAGACCAACGGCGAAAGCTTTCTATTCCAGACTTAGCAAAATCCAATAACCCATCTACACCTCGTTTGCGCCATTGCGAAAATAATAATTTCAACATGCCCGCACTGTATGGGTTTTGCCCTAATAAACCAAATGTCAGTGCTGCGTCTTGGTTAAATAGCGTCTCTGCCATTTTACGAAATGCCGTACCGTCTCCCGGTGCTAAACTATCAAGTTGCTTTGCTGCTTCAGCAATATCGCGCTTTAATGCAACAGACTGACCATCTGGCTGAACTAACCCTGTCGAATAATCACATTGGCAAAACTCTAAACCATATTTTTTTAAATAAGGTTCGAGTTCCTGATAACCGGGACTGCCTACGAATAACGAATACCAGCAAGACAGTAAGTCGTGGGTATATCCCTCAAATAAATTTTCAGTACGAATGCAGCCCCCTAAGCGGTCATTACGCTCTAGAACCAGTACTGATTTACCGCGTACCGCCAATAAGGCGGCACACATTAATGAGTTCATCCCGCTGCCAACAACAATGACTTGAGGGTGAGAGTGTGTTGTCATAAATCACCCCACCAGCGCTAGTACACGTAATGGGCTACCTGAGCCCCCTTCAATTTTTAAAGGAGCGGCAACAATGACGACGCCAGTTGCAGGTAATTTATCGAGGTTTTTTAAACATTGCAGGCCATATTTATTGCTGCCATGCATCAATGTGTGACAGGGATATGCAATTGGCCAGCGATAAGATTGCCCTGCATCAGTATTAATAGTCTCAACACCAAACCCTTTCACATCACGCTCATGAATAAGCCACTCAACCGCTTCTTGCGATGGTCCGGGTGTGTGTGCACCATCTTCGTGCATATTTACATATTCCACAGGGTTATCGGTCTTTTTTGACCAATCCGTCCGAAATAATACCCATGCCCCTTTTGGGATTTTGCCGTGTTTGTGTTCCCATTGTTGTAGAAACTCTACCGTCAGTACCCAATCTGCATTGTTAGCCACTTCTTGGCTGGCATCGACCACAACCGCTGGTGCCACAAAATTTTCGACAGGGATCGTATCTACGGTATTATTGGCTTGGTCTTTGCCGCTTATCCAATGAATAGGTGCATCAAAATGGGTTCCTGTATGTTCCCCACAACTAAAATTATTCCAATACCACCCAGGGCCGTTATCATCGTAGCGGGAAATTTGTTCCATACTAAATGACCATACTTGCCCAAATTGTTCGGGTAACTGCAAGGCAGGAAACGATGGGGATAATGTCTGCGTCAAGTCAACAACGCGAATATTGCCCTGTTGCAATTCTTTTACGAATGTCATCAATGCTGGCTGGTTCATAATCTCTCCTACACCTAAAGGGCTTCATGTAAAGCGGTAAACGTGCCACCATGGAAAACCAGCGGCTTACCTGTCTCACTGCTAATCCGCCGAACATGTCCCACCATTAATAGGTGATCACCGATATGGTCTTGTTTATGATTTTCGCAAACTAAGGTGGCTATCGCGCCATGTAGCGCGGGGACACCTTCTGGCGTTACATGGGTCGCCACATCTGCAAATTTATTTTCGATGCGTGGGTTAGCAAAACGCATGGCCAGTTCTTGGTGCTCTTTACCTAAAATATTGATAGTGAAATGACGGCAATCACGAAACACAGATAAATTTGGTGAATGGTTAACTAGGCTCCATAACACCAATGGTGGGTCGAGTGATAACGATGCAAATGAGTTAATTGTTAACCCAACGTCACGGCCATCCGCTGCACGTGTGATCACAACCGCGACCCCTGTTGGATAACAACCGAGTAAATTGCGCAAGGCTTTAGGTTCAAATTCGGTATGGCCCCATTCCCTATCACACATGAATGTATCCTCTGCAATCATAGACATATTGGACTCCCCTTTTAGGCTCGAGCTTCTTCCATCATTTGTGATTGGATGTAAGCCTCGCAAGCTGCCCCATCTTTCCACCAAGGAAATAAGACTGGTGGGTAGTTGAATGCATTAGCGATAGTATGAGAGAGAGATGGCAACTGTTGAGCGGCATCCAAGAGATGTAAAATATGCGGTTCAGGAGGAGCCAATAAAGAGTTTGTCCACTCAACAACATAGCGACCATATTTCCAGAATTGTTCGAAAGTGTCGTTCATCCACTGGGCGGTATAAGGTTTATCTCCATGCGCTAAGATAGCGTCATAGTAAACTTTGCTGGCTTTCGTCGCATTGTTTGAACCTTGCCCTGTCAACGGATCATTGGTGACTAGCGCATCACCTAAGCCGAACACAATTTTACCTGATGGCAGCGTTAACACGGGCTTACGCACTGTCGGCGCAAATCGTCCCGCTAGAATACCGTTATCATCTGTTAGCTCAATGTTATGGCAGCGCTCCCCTTCCCATGGTAAATAGGTGTTAAGGATCTTTTTACTGTAAGCCAAATGTTCTTGGGGAGTACGCGCCTCGTTCCATTGGTCCATTGGCCCACCGGGGACCCCTTCAAAGACCATAATGTGGCAATCACCGCTGTTCGTCAGAGAAGGGAATACGAAATATTCACCAACTCCAGGGATCAAGTTAAATGAAACTTGTGAATATTCAGGGGTTGGTAACATGCCGTGGACATAGGTCAATGCCAAAGCTCGCTGAGGTTTATCATACGGCGAACGGGTTTCATCACGCTCAAGGAGCTTGACTATTTCACCTTTGCCCCCTGCTAATATTACTAAATCATGGGTTTCCGCTAGGCGTTCGAGCTCTGCAATACCCACATCTTCAATACGTAAATTACCGCCACGAGCCGCAAATAGCTCCATCCAATATGGCATTTTGATACGCTGATCAACGGCTTGCGCATAGTTATCTAAGCGAGACCGCCATGTGATGGCTTTTTCACCCGCTTTTTCTGGATGTGGAACCGTAAAACCAATACCTTCAACGGGTGGGCAATCTTCTTCCCAAAAATTTAGCCCTAAATCACGCTCAAATTGTAGTGAAATATCGAACATGCACTGGCTCGACATCACACGGCCTTTTTTCACATCATCTGGCGTACGGTTTGTTGCAACTGTGACTTCATAGCCTTTATCGAGCAAGCCTAAAGCTAATGGCATACCCGCTTGACCACCACCTACGATAGCAATACGACGCATAGTATTTTCCTCTGCAAAGTCTTTAATATGGTGTCTTATTCAGCAAGACGGGGAATTGCGGGTTTAGCCTGTTCGGGTCCCATAGCCGAGTAACCGCCATCAACGGCGTAATCTGCGCCAGTGACAAAGCTCGCTAGGTCAGAAAGAAGGAACGCGACAACTTGAGCAACTTCTTCAGGGTCGCCAACGCGTTTTAATAAGTGGTAATCCGCAGCTACGCGGTCTGTTTTTTGCCGGTTGCCCCCCGTTATTTCATCCATGACACGAGACCAAATCCAACCCGGTGACACAGAGTTCACACGGACCCCGTCCTGCGCATAATCCATCGCTTGGCTACGAGTGACCTCTAACATAGTGGCTTTAGATGCGGGATATAACCAACGACCAGTTTGCGCAACGCTAGAAGAGATACTGGTGAAATTAACTATCGCCCCTTTACCCGACTTCGCTAAATGAGGTTTGGCAAACTGAGCCGCCATGACGGCACTGACAACATTAATATTTAAGGCAGTTAGCCAATCTTGCCTTGTGGATGACTGGCCTTCATCAAGATAAGTGGCGGCCAGATTAACTAAAAAATCGAGTTGACCATATTTTTGCGCAACACGGTCAATTCCCTGCTTAAGCTGCTGATCATCGGTAATATCTACTGGAAGAAAATCAATATTCGGCTCATTTTGAACAACTTTTTCACCATTCACTGCATCAATATCGAAAATAGTGACCGTCACGCCGTAATCGCTCAATATTTTCGCCACGGTTGCACCAATTTTGGTCGCACCTCCGGTAACGATGGCAATTTTACTATTTAAACCTCTCATCTTCGGCATCCTCTTTTTTACTCTCATTTAATTACAATGATTTCACAAAAAATTAACATGACGAATAATTACGCAAAAATAGCCAAAAGCTGTAGCCGATGGACGCAAAAATTATCCATTCAGTGCGGCAATTTAAATAATAATGTGTTGATATACCTAAACAAATAGCCACTTTTTGCAGTGGCTATCCAAATGGTGAGAAATGTGATGGGATGCAGGTAAGGGGAAATGACTTATGGGCGTTCCAAAATTCGTGCGCCGGGGCCTCTTTTTCCCAATACATCATCAGGGTTGCGAAGCGGGCAATCACTCAGTGATAAACAACCACAGCCAATACAATTATCTAATTCATTGCGCAAACGAGTTAACTGCCTGATCCGCTTATCTAAAGAAGAGCGCCACTGGGTGGACATTTCTTTCCATTGTTCCGATGTGAGTGAACTATTCGCAGGAAAACGCCCCAAAGCTTCTTGAATTTCATGTAGTGGTATCCCCGTACTTTGCGCAACTTTAATGATGGCAATATAACGCAGAACCACAGAGTGAAAACGTCGTTGATTTCCTTGCGTGCGTGTACTTTGGATCAACCCTTTTGACTCGTAAAAATGAACTGTCGACACCGCCACACCTGCACGTTTAGCTACCTCACCAACGGTTAATGCCCTTGTAAAATCTATTTTTTTTCCACTTTCTTTACGTGGTTTTATCGCTTTCGTGTCTTTCTCTGCCATTTTTGCGTCCCTTAGCTTGACCTCAACTTAACTTAAGGTTTTATAGTGCCACCCTGCAAGTTTGTCAATTGACATTATTTTTTTAAAGGGGATAGGTTTATGCCATCGGTGATCACCAAATTGTTAGAAAGCAACAGCTTATGGATTATTGCTCGTTTGCTGATCTTGGTTTTATTTATTTCATCTGGTTTAGCCAAAGTTTTTGATTATGAGAATAGCCTTGCCGAAATGCGTGCTGCCGGTCTGCACCCGGATTGGTTTTTCAATATCGCATCTGCTTTTGTCATGTTAGCCGCTTCCGTTCTGGTGCTTTTCAACCGCCTTTTATGGCTTGGAACTGGTGCTCTAGCCGTATTTTTGTTTCTCACTATTGTGATTGTTCATACCTTTTGGAGCTATACAGGGGAAGAAGCCAAAATCGCTATGTTTTGGGCGATTGAGCATATTTCAGTCATCGGTGGCTTAATCGCTGTCGCTATTGCAGGGCATTTTCGAGGTCTTTATTTCGCGTTAAAAACGCAGAAATAGAAGGAAAATCTAATGAATAAAAAAACAATAATCATACTGTGTTCAATTTTAATTGCTGCAGGGGGCGGTAGTGCTATCTATTCTACCTATGCACAAAATGAAGATAATAAACAAGCTGCTTACCAGTACCCTCCCGTTAAAGTCGCGTTAGCCCCAGTCAGTTTAAACACGGCTCCACGAACTTTCTACGGAGTAGGTGAACTTGAAGCAGGAAGCCAAGTGCTAGTGGCAGCTGAAACCAGTGGCCGCATAACTAAAATTGCTTTTGGATCTGGTCAGCAAGTCAAAAAAGGCCAGCTATTAGTGCAACTCAATGATGCGGTTGAGCAAGCCGATTTATCGCGTTATCAAGCACAGTTGCGTAATGCTGCTCGTTTATACGAAAGAACCCGTTCCCTCGCAACACAGCATTTAGTCGCAGAAGCTCAAGTTGATAGTACACGGGCGGAACGCGATATCGCTCAAGGTTTGATCCGTCAAACCCAAGCTCTGATTGCGCAAAAAACCATCGTCGCACCTTTCGATGGCACAATAGGTATTCGCCAAGTACACGAAGGGCAATATTTGAGCCCCGGAGAAACTGTCGCTAGCCTTGTCAATACGAAAGCATTAAAGCTCAATTTTTCATTAGATGAGCAGGCATCCCCCGAACTCCATCTGGGGCAGATTGTCGATATTACTGTCGATGCCTACCCAAATAAAACATTCCCAGCTCGGATCACTGCCATTGACCCATTAATCGGCAAATCTCGCACTATTGCCTTACAAGCAACATTAGACAATAGCGATGGGACACTGAAAGCTGGCATGTACGCCAATGTCAATGTGGTGCGCCAAGTCAGCAATCAAGTCCTCACCATCCCAGAAACTGCGGTTACTTATACTGCCTATGGCGATACCGTATTCATTACGCAAGGCGAAGGTAGCGCCATGACAGTTAAACGCGTTTCGGTGAAAACGGGGCAACGTTGGGATGGAAAAATAGAAATAGAGCAAGGGTTAACTGCCGACGATAAAGTCGTGACTTCAGGGCAATTACGCTTAAACGATGGTTCTGCGGTGACGCCTGTCGCACAAGACACCTTGTCTGAACCAATGACTCCGACCGTTCAAGGTTCTTAAGGAAGGCGCAATGAAATTTACTGATATTTTTGTTCGCCGGCCTGTCTTAGCTCTGGTCGTCAGCGCACTTATCGTGTTAATTGGCTTATTTGCACTAAGCAAGCTACCTATTCGCCAATATCCACAACTTGAAAGTGCAACTATTACCATTACGACACAATACCCCGGGGCATCAGCAAAGCTGATGCAAGGTTTTGTGACGCAACCTATTGCCCAAGCGGTTTCCTCAGTCGAGGGGGTCGATTATCTATCCTCATCCTCAGTACAAGGTAGCAGCCTTGTCACTGTACGAATGGAACTTAATCGAGACTCTACCCAAGCTCTTGCTCAAGTAATGGCTAAAGTAAACCAAGTTCGTTATAAGTTACCGAAAGAAGCTTATGACCCTGTTATTGAGCTTTCTTCTGGGGAATCCACCGCAGTTGCCTATATTGGCTTTTCCAGTACTAATTTATCGATACCGGCGCTAACGGATTATATCTCCCGCGTTATTGAGCCGATGTATTCCTCTATTGACGGCGTCGCCAAAGTCCAAGTTTTTGGTGGGCAACAACTTGCTATGCGTTTATGGCTTGATGCCGATAAGCTTGCAGGGCGAGGGCTAACAGCCGCCGACGTCGCACAAGCTGTGCGCCAAAATAACTACCAAGCAGCTCCCGGAAAAATTAAAGGTGAATTCGTTATTTCTAACGTTTATGTTAATAGCGACCTCACCAATGTTGATGAATTCCGTGATCTGGTGATCCGAAATGACGGTAATGGATTAGTCCGCCTGAAAGATGTAGGAACCATTGAACTGGGCGCTTCATCCACTGAAACAAGTGGTTTGATGAATGGGGAGCCGGCTATTTACCTTGGTTTGTTTGCGACACCAACGGGAAACCCGTTAGTAATTGTTGATGGCATGAATCAATTAATGCCTGATATCACTAAAACCTTACCTCCGGGTGTTAAGGTGGAAATGGCATTTGAAACCTCACGCTTTATTAAAGCCTCTATTGACCAAGTGATCAGCACCTTAATTGAAGCCTTGCTCATTGTCATTGTGGTTATTTACCTGTGTTTAGGCTCAATTCGCAGTGTCATCATTCCAATCTTAGCCATTCCGTTATCAATGTTAGGTGCAGCCGCACTGATGATGGCTTTCGGCTTTAGTGTTAACTTGCTCACCTTGCTAGCAATGGTACTCGCCATTGGGCTCGTTGTGGATGACGCTATCGTTGTTGTCGAAAACGTTCATCGCCACATTGAGGAAGGGAAATCCCCTGTTTTAGCTGCATTAATTGGGGCTCGTGAAGTTGCAGGCCCTGTGATCGCGATGACCATTACCTTAGCCGCGGTATACGCCCCAATCGGCTTGATGTCAGGTTTAACTGGCGCGTTATTTAAAGAGTTTGCTCTAACGCTAGCAGGCGCAGTGATTGTCTCAGGTATTGTGGCGTTAACCCTTTCCCCTGTGATGAGCTCTTTCATGCTCAATTCAAAACAAAACGAAGGGCGCATGGCGCGAATGGCTGAAACGTTCTTCAGTACGTTAGCTCATTACTATACTATTGTATTGAATTTTTCTTTGAAAAACCGTTGGTTAACAGGTGTTATTGCAGTTGCGGTCTTTATCAGTTTGCCCCTACTTTACCAATCTGCTCCGCGTGAATTAGCCCCTGTTGAAGACCAATCTAGCGTATTAACCGCTATTAAATCGCCACAACACGCTAACCTAGAGTATGTTGAACGTTTCTCACGTAAATTACATGATGTTTTCATGGAGTTACCGGAAACAGAAAGCACATGGATTATTAACGGCACTGATGGCCCTTCCGCTAGTTTTGGGGGAACAAACCTCTCCTCATGGGAACAACGCGAGCGCCCTGCGTCGGCTATCCAAGCTGACTTACAAGGACGTGTTGGAGATGTTGAAGGAAATAGTATCTTTGTCTTCCAGTTACCTGCATTGCCGGGCTCAACAGGGGGACTACCGGTGCAAATGGTACTACGAAGCTCACAAGATTATTCCGTGCTTTACAAAACCATGGAAGAGATCAAACAGCAAGCGCGTGAAAGTGGGTTATTTATGGTGGTGGATAGCGACCTTGACTATAACAACCCAGTGGTTGAAGTCCGCATTAATCGTTCAAAAGCAAATAGTTTGGGGATCAGGATGCAAGATATTGGTGAATCCCTGACTTTATTAGTGGGTGAAAACTATATCAACCGCTTTGGAATGGATGGGCGCTCCTATGATGTGATCCCACAGAGTATTCGCAGCCAACGACTAACCCCTGACGCACTGTCACGGCACTATGTAAAATCGGAAGCGGGAACGATGATCCCACTGTCAACTGTCGTAGATATCAATACGCAAGTTGAACCCAATAAGCTCACGCAATTTAATCAACAAAATGCGGCTATTTTCCAAGCAATTCCGGCTCCGGGAGTCACACTCGGCCAAGCAGTTGCTTATTTAGATGGCATTGCCAGTGAACTACCTGCCGGCTTCAGCCATGACTGGCAATCCGATTCGCGCCAATATAAACAAGAAGGTAACACCCTCGCCTTTGCCTTTATGGCGGCGCTCATCATCATTTATTTAGTTTTAGCTGCCCAATATGAAAGTTTAGTCGACCCACTGATTATCTTGATCACTGTTCCTTTATCTATTTGTGGAGCCTTGATCCCACTCGCGCTGGGTTATGCAACGTTGAATATTTATACCCAAATTGGCTTAGTGACATTAATCGGTTTAATCAGTAAACACGGCATATTAATGGTGGAATTTGCGAATGAGTTACAGGCCAATGAAGGTTTGGACAAACGCCATGCTATCCTCAAAGCAGCACAAATTCGCTTACGCCCAATCCTAATGACAACAGCAGCGATGGTCATTGGTTTAGTACCTTTGTTATTCGCGACAGGGGCAGGCGCCAATAGCCGCTTTGGATTAGGTTTGGTGATCGTAACAGGGATGCTAGTTGGCACGTTATTTACTTTATTTGTTCTGCCCACCATATATTCATTACTTGCCCGTAATCATAGTGCGACTGCACTGACACCAAGGCGTTATGAGCTTGCTGAAGCTAACCGCCTGATAAAAGAAACAGAGGAGGCTTCTCAATGAGCAATACGTTATCTGGTCGTTACCAAAGAAATAGTCGAACTGCGGATACAGTGGAAGTCGATGCAAATACAATGAGTAATAGTATGACAATGTTATTAATTTACCATGGGCTACCCCCTGTAATAGGGAAAAACCACCCGACAGGCAACAACCCTCACGGCAATAAGCCAACTCGCTAATCAGGCGATTAAATATAAATGGTATTACATTCCATGTAATACCATTTTTCTATTAACCCTCGTAGAAAGCGAAAACTAAGTTCCCCTCACGAATT
>NZ_JAYQWM010000092.1:0-12385 GCF_036662595.1 Escherichia sp. Lx600-2
GATAGAAACAGAAGCCACTGGAGCACCTCAAAAACACCATCATACACTAAATCAGTAAGTTGGCAGCATCACCAGCTACAGGTATCTATTACAGTGCGGGCAGTATTGCGACCTTTACTATTCCGTTGATTACGGCTCATCTGTCCCAAAGAAGTATTGCCGATATTATGTGGTTCGATACCGCCATCGCTGCCATCGGCTTTTTACTGGCACTGTTTATCGGCTTACGCAGCCGCAAAAAAACGCGGCATCACTCGCTAAAGGAAAATGTCGCTCCGGGTGGGTAATGCAATATTCTTTTCAGGTCATGCAAGATCTTACGGATAAATAACTCTTTCTGCGCTAACTAAGGAAAATCGCGATCAAAAACAAACTATGACATGCAATATTCCTGGAAACATAAACTTTATGCCATGTACCCAGGGAAAATCATCTTCAGTATAGTAATTATGTAAACCGTCGGAGAACAATACGTACGGTAACGAAATAATCTTTCAGCAAGGAGCTGTGAAAATGTCTCAAAATAAGGCTTTCAGCACGCCATTTATCCTGGCTGTTCTTTGTATTTACTTCAGCTACTTCCTGCACGGCATTAGTGTTATTACGCTTGCCCAAAATATGTCATCTCTGGCGGAAAAGTTTTCCACTGACAACGCGGGCATTGCCTACTTAATTTCCGGTATCGGTTTGGGGCGATTGATCAGTATTTTATTCTTCGGTGTGATCTCCGATAAGTTTGGTCGTCGGGCGGTGATATTAATGGCAGTAATAATGTATCTGCTATTCTTCTTTGGTATTCCCGCTTGCCCGAATTTAACTCTCGCCTACGGTCTGGCAGTGTGCGTAGGTATCGCTAACTCAGCGCTGGATACGGGTGGCTACCCCGCGCTCATGGAATGCTTTCCGAAAGCCTCTGGTTCGGCGGTCATACTGGTTAAAGCGATGGTGTCATTCGGGCAAATGTTCTACCCAATGCTGGTGAGCTATATGTTGCTCAATAATATCTGGTACGGCTATGGGCTGATTATTCCGGGTATTCTGTTTGTACTGATCACGCTGATGCTGTTGAAAAGCAAATTCCCCAGCCAGTTGGTGGACGCCAGCGTAGCTAATGAATTACCGCAAATGAACAGCAAACCGTTAGTCTGGCTGGAAGGTGTTTCATCGGTACTGTTCGGTGTAGTCGCATTCTCGACCTTTTATGTGATTGTGGTGTGGATGCCCAAATATGCGATGGCTTTTGCTGGTATGTCAGAAGCTGAGGCATTAAAAACCATCTCTTATTACAGTATGGGCTCGTTGGTCTGTGTCTTTATTTTTGCCGCACTACTGAAAAAAATGGTCCGGCCCATCTGGGCTAATGTATTTAACTCTGCACTGGCAACAATAACAGCAGCCATTATCTACCTGTACCCTTCTCCACTGGTGTGTAATGCCGGCGCCTTTGTTATCGGTTTCTCAGCAGCTGGCGGCATTTTACAGCTCGGTGTTTCGGTCATGTCAGAGTTTTTCCCAAAAAGCAAAGCCAAAGTCACCAGTATTTATATGATGATGGGTGGACTGGCTAACTTTGTTATTCCGCTGATTACCGGTTATCTGTCGAACATCGGCCTGCAATATATCATTGTTCTCGATTTTACTTTCGCGCTGCTGGCCCTGATTACCGCAATTATTGTTTTTATCCGCTATTACCGCGTTTTTATTATTCCTGAGAATGATGTGCGGTTTGGCGAGCGCAAATTTAGCACCCGGTTAAACACAATTAAGCATAGAGGTTAAAGGAGTTAATTATGGATGTTACCGCAAAATACGAATTGATTGGGTTGATGGCTTATCCTATCCGCCACAGTTTATCGCCTGAAATGCAGAATAAAGCCTTAGAAAAAGCGGGATTGCCATTTACCTATATGGCCTTCGAAGTGGATAACGATAGCTTTCCCGGAGCAATTGAAGGATTAAAAGCTCTAAAAATGCGCGGAACTGGTGTATCAATGCCGAACAAACAACTGGCGTGTGAATATGTTGATGAATTAACGCCAGCAGCCAAACTGGTGGGTGCCATCAACACCATCGTTAATGATGATGGCTACCTGCGCGGCTATAACACCGACGGCACGGGCCATATTCGCGCCATTAAAGAGAGCGGTTTTGATATCAAAGGCAAAACAATGGTGCTGTTAGGGGCCGGAGGTGCCTCAACGGCGATTGGCGCGCAGGGGGCAATTGAAGGTTTAAAAGAAATTAAACTCTTTAACCGTCGGGATGAGTTCTTCGATAAAGCCCTCGCCTTCGCGCAGCGGGTTAACGAAAACACCGATTGTGTCGTCACGGTTACCGATCTCGCCGATCAGCAAGCCTTTGCTGAAGCCCTGGCTTTCGCCGACATTTTAACCAATGGCACAAAAGTGGGTATGAACCCCCTTGAGAATGAATCATTGGTTAATGATATCAGTCTGTTACATCCGGGACTGCTGGTCACTGAATGCGTGTATAACCCGCATATGACGAAGTTATTGCAGCAGGCGCAACAAGCTGGTTGCAAAACGATTGATGGATACGGCATGTTGTTGTGGCAAGGGGCTGAACAGTTCACGTTATGGACTGGCAAAGATTTCCCTCTGGAATATGTTAAACAGGTCATGGGGTTCGGTGCCTGACAGGCTGACCGCGTGCAGAAAGGGTAAAAAATGAAAACCGTAACTGTAAAAGATCTCGTCATTGGTGCGGGCGCACCTAAAATCATCGTCTCGCTGATGGCGAAAGATATCGCCCGCGTGAAATCCGAAGCTCTCGCCTATCGTGAAGCGGACTTTGATATTCTGGAATGGCGTGTGGACCACTTTGCCGACCTCTCCAATGTGGAGTCTGTCATGGCGGCAGCAAAAATTCTCCGTGAAACCATGCCAGAAAAACCGCTGCTGTTTACCTTCCGCAGTGCCAAAGAAGGCGGCGAGCAGGCGATTTCCACCGAGGCTTATATTGCACTCAATCGTGCAGCCATCGACAGCGGCCTGGTTGATATGATCGATCTGGAGTTATTTACCGGCGATGATCAGGTTAAAGAAACCGTCGCCTACGCCCACGCGCATGATGTGAAAGTTGTCATGTCCAACCATGACTTCCATAAAACGCCGGAAGCCGAAGAAATCATTGCCCGTCTGCGCAAAATGCAATCCTTCGACGCCGATATTCCTAAGATTGCGCTGATGCCGCAAAGTACCAGCGATGTGCTGACGTTGCTTGCCGCGACCCTGGAGATGCAGGAGCAGTATGCCGATCGTCCAATCATCACGATGTCAATGGCAAAAACTGGCGTAATTTCTCGTCTGGCTGGTGAAGTATTTGGCTCGGCGGCAACTTTTGGTGCGGTAAAAAAAGCCTCTGCGCCAGGGCAAATCTCGGTAAATGATTTGCGCACAGTATTAACTATTTTACATCAGGCATAAGCAATAATATTTCGGCGGGAATATCCTCCCCCGCCGAACTAAAAAAAATATATTCAACCGTATTTAATAAAAATATTTCGTGAGTCTCTGTGCGCTAATTATCCATCTGGCGTAGGGAAAATCACACCTGAATCAGGAATTAACAATGAAACCTGTAAAACCACCTCGTATTAATGGACGAGTGCCGGTCCTGTCGGCACAGGAAGCGGTGAATTATATTCCCGACGAAGCAACACTTTGTGTGTTAGGCGCTGGCGGCGGTATTCTGGAAGCCACCACGTTAATTACTGCTCTTGCTGATAAATATAAACAGACTCAAACGCCACGTAATTTATCGATTATTAGTCCAACAGGGCTTGGCGATCGCGCCGACCGTGGTATTAGTCCGCTGGCGCAAGAAGGTCTGGTTAAATGGGCATTATGCGGTCACTGGGGACAATCGCCGCGTATTTCTGATCTCGCAGAACAAAATAAAATTATTGCTTATAACTATCCACAAGGTGTACTTACACAAACCTTACGCGCCGCCGCAGCCCACCAGCCTGGTATTATTAGTGATATTGGCATCGGGACATTTGTCGATCCACGCCAGCAAGGCGGCAAACTGAATGAAGTCACTAAAGAAGACCTGATTAAACTGGTCGAGTTTGATAACAAAGAATATCTCTATTACAAAGCGATTGCGCCAGATATCGCCTTCATTCGCGCTACCACCTGCGACAGCGAAGGCTACGCCACTTTTGAAGATGAGGTGATGTATCTCGACGCATTGGTTATTGCCCAGGCGGTGCACAATAACGGCGGTATTGTGATGATGCAGGTGCAGAAAATGGTTAAGAAAGCCACGCTGCATCCTAAATCTGTCCGTATTCCGGGTTATCTGGTGGATATTGTGGTGGTCGATCCGGATCAAACCCAACTGTATGGCGGTGCACCGGTTAACCGCTTTATTTCTGGTGACTTCACCCTTGATGACAGTACCAAACTTAGCCTGCCCCTAAACCAACGTAAATTAGTTGCGCGGCGCGCATTATTCGAAATGCGTAAAGGCGCGGTGGGGAATGTCGGCGTCGGTATTGCTGACGGCATTGGCCTGGTCGCTCGGGAAGAAGGTTGTGCTGATGACTTTATTCTGACGGTAGAAACAGGTCCGATTGGCGGAATTACTTCACAGGGTATCGCCTTTGGCGCGAACGTGAATACCCGCGCCATTCTGGATATGACGTCCCAGTTTGATTTTTATCACGGTGGTGGTCTGGATGTTTGTTATTTGAGTTTTGCTGAAGTCGACCAGCACGGTAACGTCGGTGTGCATAAATTCAATGGTAAAATCATGGGCACTGGTGGATTTATTGATATCAGTGCCACTTCGAAGAAAATCGTTTTCTGCGGCACATTAACTGCGGGCAGTTTAAACACAGAAATTACCGACGGCAAATTAAATATCGTCCAGGAAGGACGGGTGAAGAAATTTATTCGGGAACTACCGGAAATTACTTTCAGCGGAAAAATCGCTCTCGAGCGAGGGCTGGATGTTCGTTATATCACTGAGCGCGCAGTATTCACGCTGAAAGAAGACGGCCTGCATTTAATCGAAATCGCCCCTGGCGTCGATTTACAAAAAGATATTCTCGACAAAATGGATTTCACCCCAGTAATTTCGCCAGAACTCAAACTGATGGACGAAAGATTATTTATCGATGCGGCGATGGGTTTTGTCCTGCCTGAAGCGGCTCATTAACAGGAGTATCACGATGGATTTTTCTTTAACTGAAGAACAAGAACTGCTGCTGGCCAGTATTCGCGAACTGATTACGACTAACTTTCCGGAAGAGTATTTCCGCACCTGCGATCAAAACGGGACATACCCGCGTGAATTTATGCGGGCACTGGCGGATAACGGTATTTCCATGCTTGGCGTGCCGGAAGAATTTGGTGGTATCCCTGCGGATTACGTCACCCAGATGCTGGCGCTGATGGAAGTGTCAAAATGCGGTGCTCCGGCATTTTTGATCACCAACGGTCAATGTATTCACAGTATGCGCCGTTTCGGTTCTGCAGAGCAGCTACGTAAAACGGCAGAAAGCACCCTGGAAACCGGCGACCCCGCCTATGCCCTGGCGTTGACGGAACCAGGTGCTGGCTCAGATAACAACAGCGCCACTACCACTTACACGCGTAAAAACGGCAAGGTTTACATCAACGGACAGAAAACTTTTATTACCGGTGCGAAAGAGTACCCGTATATGCTGGTGCTGGCGCGCGATCCTGAACCGAAAGATCCCAAAAAAGCCTTCACCCTGTGGTGGGTCGACTCCAGTAAGCCCGGCATTAAGATTAACCCGCTGCATAAAATCGGCTGGCATATGCTCAGCACCTGCGAAGTCTATCTCGACAACGTGGAAGTTGAAGAGAGCGACATGGTGGGCGAAGAAGGAATGGGTTTCCTCAATGTGATGTACAACTTTGAGATGGAGCGCCTGATCAACGCCGCGCGCAGCACCGGCTTTGCCGAGTGTGCCTTTGAAGATGCCGCCCGCTATGCCAACCAACGTATCGCTTTTGGTAAACCCATTGGTCATAACCAGATGATCCAGGAAAAACTGGCGCTGATGGCGATTAAGATCGACAACATGCGCAACATGGTGCTGAAAGTAGCATGGCAAGCCGATCAGCATCAGTCACTGCGCACCAGCGCGGCGCTGGCAAAACTGTATTGCGCACGTACCGCAATGGAAGTCATTGATGATGCGATTCAAATCATGGGCGGTCTGGGCTATACCGATGAAGCGCGCGTCTCCCGCTTCTGGCGTGATGTCCGTTGTGAACGTATTGGCGGCGGTACAGACGAAATTATGATTTACGTAGCAGGTCGGCAAATCCTGAAAGACTATCAGAACAAATAATCTGCAGGCGGCGCAGCTTCTTAACAAACTGCGCCGCCAGATTTACCCGGCAAGACTTACCGGTTGAGGAAATTCAGATAAGATTTCTTGTTCCGCAAAACAGTTTTTAAATTGCCTGCGGTAATCGCTGGGCGAACAACCGACATGGCGCAAAAACAGTTTGGCAAAGTGATCGACATTTTCATAACCCACACGCCAGGAGATCTCTGCCTGTGATAATTCAGTATTAGTGAGTAACCATTTCGCTTCCGTCATACGCCGTTGAATAACATAGTTAATAGGGGAAATACGATACTCTTTGGTAAATTCATGGCAAATATAACTGACGCTGGCACGAAATTTTTTCGATAACTGTTCTAAAGTGATTTTTTCGCGATAATTATTATTTAGATAGAAAAGAATATCTTTTATCAGAACATCTTTTTTAATATACCCCTGCTCCGAACGATAAGCATTTTTAAAGTTTTCGTAGTAAAGAATTGCTAATGTATAGGCAAATGCATCCCATAACGAAGATGTTTGGCTATTTTTACTTTGCGGCAAAATCACACTTAGCTCATTAAATAAGGTTTTAATGACTTCTTTTCCCTGCCCCGCGGCAATTACCGGACAAGAATGCGGTTGCAGTAGATGATTTTCCTCAGCCCCCTGAAACTGAAAGCCGTACAGCGCACAGGTACACGTCGTTGCCGGATCGTTAACGTCAGAGGCCACCGCATGCAGCCTGCCGCGTTCTATCACCACTATATCATCTGCATGCGCGACATATAACGAAGAATCGATGGTAAACCTTGCCACCCCTTTCTTGACGTAAATCAGCTCGGTTTCATTGTCATGAACGTGATGTCCAGACTCCCATTTTGGATCATCGCTAAATGCAAAACGTGAAAGCCGTGGCGTTTTACCAGCGACAAACAGCGTTTCACTGGCATTATCAAAACAGCGTTGATACATGACAACCTCCCTATTCCATGAGCAAGCAAAAACAATATATGCCGGATAAAATACGGCGTGTATTGCGGTTATACAACCGCGTTTAGCGAGAGCTAAACAAGATTATTTACACTGAATGCAAGATTGTACGGTCATGGAATAACTATATTGCCGCAAATTGCACTTTTGTTTTAGCGATCGCATTTTTTTGCAAGATTGTTGGCAAGGAAAACAGCTTGCTCCGTCGAAAACCCCGCACCGCTATCGCACACTATTTTCAGGCCATTTTTACCTTCAATCGGAGATGGTTCCGTATGCGACTCACAGGAGAAATCATGAAAATAATAACCTGCTTTAAGCTGGTGCCTGAAGAACAGGACATTGTTGTCACTCCAGAATACACCCTGAATTTCGACAATGCCGACGCCAAAATCAGCCAGTTCGATCTCAATGCCATTGAAGCTGCAAGCCAGCTTGCAACAGATGACGATGAGATAGCCGCGCTGACCGTTGGCGGCTCATTGTTGCAGAACTCGAAAGTGCGCAAAGACGTGCTATCCCGCGGGCCGCACAGCCTGTATATGGTGCAGGATGCACAACTTGAGCATGCACTGCCTCTCGATACCGCAAAAGCGCTGGCGGCAGCAGTTGAAAAGATCGGCTTCGATTTACTGATCTTTGGTGAAGGTTCCGGCGACCTTTATGCCCAGCAGGTTGGCTTGCTGGTCGGAGAAATTCTGCAACTTCCGGTGATTAATGCAGTGAGTGCTATTCAGCGTCAGGGCAATACACTGGTGATTGAACGCACGCTTGAAGATGACGTTGAAGTTATTGAACTCTCTGTTCCAGCCGTGCTCTGCGTCACCTCCGATATTAACGTGCCACGCATTCCTTCGATGAAAGCCATTCTCGGCGCGGGTAAAAAACCGGTAAATCAGTGGCAGGCAAGTGATATTGGCTGGAGCCAGAGCGCACCACTTGCTGAACTGACCGGCATTCGCGTACCGCCGCAAACAGAACGTAAGCACATCATTCTCGATAACGATTCGCCGGAGGCCATTGCCGAGCTGGCGGAACATCTGAAGAAAGCCCTGAACTGAAGCCTACGGAGAAGAAACGATGAGTCAATTAAACAGCGTCTGGGTCTTTAGCGATAATCCTGAACGTTATGCTGAACTGTTTGGCGGCGCTCAGCAATGGGGCCAACAGGTGTATGCCATTGTACAAAATACCGACCAGGTGCAGACAGTTATGCCTTATGGTCCAAAATGTATTTATGTTCTTGAGCAAAACGACGCGCTGCAACGCACTGAAAATTACGCCGAAAGCATTGCTGCTCTGCTGAAAGATAAACACCCCGCTATGTTGCTACTGGCCGCGACGAAACGTGGTAAAGCTCCGGCAGCACGGTTAAGTGTGCAACTGAATGCGGCGCTGGTGAACGATGCCACGGCGGTGGATATTGTCGATGGTCACATTTGCGCCGAACACCGGATGTATGGCGGGTTAGCGTTCGCTCAGGAAAAGATCAACAGCTCGCTAGCGATCATTACCCTTGCACCCGGTGTTCAGGAACCGTGCACCAGTGATACCTCTCATCAGTGCCCGACAGAAACGGTACCTTATGTTGCTCCGCGTCATGAAATTCTCTGTCGCGAGCGCCGTGCGAAAGCGGCAAGCAGCGTGGACCTGAGCAAAGCAAAACGTGTGGTTGGCGTCGGTCGTGGTCTGGCAGCGCAGGATGACCTGAAAATGGTCCACGAACTGGCGGCGGTGCTGAATGCTGAAGTCGGCTGTTCACGTCCAATTGCCGAAGGCGAGAACTGGATGGAGCGTGAACGTTATATCGGTGTCTCCGGCGTGTTGCTGAAATCCGATCTCTACCTGACGCTGGGGATCTCCGGGCAGATCCAACATATGGTTGGCGGCAACGGCGCAAAAGTGATTGTCGCCATCAATAAAGATAAAAATGCGCCAATCTTCAACTATGCCGACTACGGTCTGGTGGGCGATATCTACAAAGTCGTCCCTACCCTGATTAGCCAGTTGAGCCGCTAATTCCCCTTTCAACCACATCTCCCGCTGTAAACGCAGCGGGAAGGGAGCATAACGCATGTCGGATGACAAATTTGATGCCATTGTGGTCGGTGCGGGCGTTGCTGGTAGCGTTGCCGCACTGGTCATGGCACGAGCCGGGCTGGATGTCCTGGTGATAGAACGCGGCGACAGTGCCGGATGTAAAAACATGACCGGCGGGCGTCTTTATGCCCACACACTTGAAGAGATTATTCCAGGCTTTGCAGCATCAGCGCCGGTAGAACGCAAGGTCACACGCGAGAAAATCTCCTTCTTAACCGAAGAGAGCGCCGTTACCCTCGATTTTCACCGCGAGCAACCAGATGTTCCGCAACACGCATCTTATACCGTATTGCGTAATCGTCTGGACCCGTGGTTGATGGAACATGCCGAGCAGGCGGGCGCACAGTTTATCCCGGGAGTTCGCGTCGATGCGCTGGTTCGTGAAGGAAACAAGGTCACTGGCGTCCAGGCTGGGGATGATATTCTCGAAGCGAATGTGGTGATTCTGGCTGATGGCGTTAACTCGATGCTTGGCCGTTCGCTGGGAATGGTTCCCGCTTCCGATCCGCATCATTACGCTGTTGGTGTTAAAGAGGTTATTGGCCTCACACCAGAACAGATCAACGATCGCTTTAATATTACGGGCGAGGAAGGTGCCGCCTGGCTGTTTGCCGGTTCCCCTTCTGACGGCCTGATGGGTGGCGGATTCCTCTATACCAATAAGGATTCCATATCGTTGGGGCTGGTTTGTGGATTGGGTGATATCGCCCATGCGCAAAAAAGCGTGCCGCAAATGCTGGAAGATTTTAAACAACACCCCGCCATTCGCCCGCTGATTAGCGGCGGCAAGTTGCTTGAATATTCCGCGCATATGGTGCCGGAAGGCGGTCTGGCAATGGTGCCGCAACTGGTTAACGAGGGCGTGATGATCGTTGGTGACGCCGCAGGCTTCTGCCTGAATTTGGGTTTTACGGTCCGCGGCATGGATTTAGCCATTGCATCGGCTCAGGCTGCCGCCACAACGGTGATCGCCGCCAAAGAACGCGCGGATTTCTCCGCCAGCAGTCTTGCGCAATACAAACGTGAGCTGGAACAAAGTTGTGTTATGCGCGATATGCAGCATTTTCGCAAGATCCCGACGCTGATGGAAAATCCGCGCCTGTTTAGTCAGTATCCGCGCATGGTCGCCGACATCATGAACGATATATTCACCATTGACGGCAAACCAAACCAGCCGGTACGCAAAATGATCATGGGACACGCGAAGAAAATTGGGCTGATCAACTTGCTGAAAGATGGCATTAAGGGAGCAACCGCGCTATGAGCCAGAACGCTACGGTTAACGTCGACATCAAATTAGGCGTCAATAAATTCCATGTTGATGAGGGCCACCCGCATATCATTTTGGCGGCAAATCCCGATATCAATGAATTCCGTAAATTAATGAAAGCCTGCCCTGCCGGACTTTATAAGCAGGATGATGCCGGCAACATTCATTTTGATTCCGCCGGTTGTCTGGAGTGCGGCACCTGTCGGGTGCTGTGCGGTAACACTATTCTCGAACAGTGGCAATATCCCGCAGGCACCTTCGGTATTGATTTTCGCTACGGCTAATCATGCATCCCACAGGCCCGCATCTCGGGCCTGATGTTCTGTTTCGAGAGTCCAAAATGAAAGTGACATTAACGTTTAACGAACAACGTCGTGCGGCGTATCGTCAGCAAGGGCTATGGGGCGATGCTTCGCTGGCCGATTACTGGCAGCAGACCGCTCGTGCGATGCCAGACAAAATTGCCGTGGTCGATAATCATGGAGCATCGTACACCTATAGCGCGCTCGATCACGCCGCGAGCTGTCTGGCAAACTGGATGTTAGCGAAGGGTATTGAATCAGGCGATCGCATCGCATTTCAACTGCCAGGCTGGTGTGAATTTACCGTTATCTATCTTGCCTGCCTGAAAATCGGTGCGGTTTCCGTACCGCTGTTGCCTTCCTGGCGGGAAGCAGAACTGGTATGGGTGCTTAATAAGTGTCAGGCAAAAATGTTCTTTGCACCGACGTTGTTTAAACAAACGCGTCCGGTAGATTTAATCCTGCCGCTGCAAAATCAGCTTCCACAACTACAACAAATTGTCGGCGTGGACAAACTGGCTCCCGCCACCTCTTCCCTCTCATTAAGTCAGATTATCGCCGACAATACCCCACTGACCACGGCGATAACGACCCACGGCGATGAATTAGCCGCGGTGCTGTTTACCTCCGGAACCGAGGGCCTGCCAAAGGGCGTGATGCTTACGCATAACAATATTCTCGCCAGTGAGCGGGCTTATTGCGCGCGGCTGAATCTGACCTGGCAGGATGTCTTTATGATGCCTGCGCCACTCGGCCACGCAACGGGCTTTCTGCATGGCGTAACAGCACCATTTTTGATTGGTGCTCGCAGCGTGTTGTTAGATATTTTCACTCCTGATGCGTGTCTCGCGCTGCTTGAGCAGCAGCGTTGCACCTGTATGCTCGGCGCAACGCCGTTTGTCTATGATCTTTTGAATTTACTAGAGAAACAACCCGCAGACCTTTCAGCGCTGCGCTTCTTTCTTTGCGGCGGTACCACAATCCCCAAAAAAGTGGCGCGTGAATGCCAGCAGCGCGGCATTAAATTATTAAGTGTTTATGGTTCCACAGAAAGTTCGCCGCATGCGGTGGTGAATCTCGATGATCCTTTGTCGCGCTTTATGCACACCGATGGTTACGCTGCCGCAGGTGTAGAGATTAAAGTGGTCGATGACGCACGCAAGACCTTACCGCCAGGTTGCGAAGGTGAAGAAGCCTCGCGTGGCCCCAATGTGTTTATGGGGTATTTTGATGAACCTGAATTAACCGCCCGAGCCCTGGATGAAGAAGGCTGGTATTACAGCGGCGATCTCTGCCGTATGGATGAAGCTGGCGGTGATGCTGCCAACTTACTGATTTAGTGTATGATGGTGTTTTTGAGGTGCTCCAGTGGCTTCTGTTTCTATCAGC
>NZ_JAYQWM010000093.1:0-12142 GCF_036662595.1 Escherichia sp. Lx600-2
CGGTGGAGCTGCATGACAAAGTCATCGGGCATTATCTGAACATAAAACACTATCAATAAGTTGGAGTCATTACCCAAATTTAAAAGAAATTGCGGCAAAGTCAAAACTTACAGATACAACGGTTTCAATTCCGATAACAGCCAGTTACTACGTCTACGATACAAATAAAATTAAATCTGGCGCACTGGAGGCAACCGCATTAATCAACGTGAAATACGACTAATAACAAGCAAGACGAGCAAGTGGCTAATAATAAAAAATAACAAGGTGTCTGCATTTCCCCCTCATGATGAGGGGGCTTTTTTTAGCGATGATAAAAAATCTCACCGTCGTAGGCTTTAATGATTTTACCGTCGGTGTCGCTGATCAACACGTACGCGCCACCCATATAGGTCCAGTGCGTCCCGGCATCAGGCGCGGGCAGGTTACGTAACTGCCACTGCTTAATGTTGTACTCATCGGTGCGGTACATCTCTGGGACGGTATCGCCTGGTTTGAAATGCTTAAAGTCAGCAATGAAACTGCTTAACTCATACTTAGAAATTCCCGAGGTATTGGTCGAACCCGCGGTGGCTGGTGCGGCCCAGGCGGCACTGGTAACCAGCAAAAGCGCACCCAGCAACATCTTATTTTTAATGGTCATAAACTCTCCACTTTGGGGATCTGTAATATCAGTCGCATATCTTTCCTGCCATACAATATAACTGACAAGCGATATTTTGTTAGTGATCCCATGATTTCGTAAAAAGTGTAAATGAAAGGATGCCCTAAAAGCATCCTTAGCGAGCAGAGAGTCAGCGGAAATAGCTGATTTAAGAATCATCCTGGGCTGAAGATAACATGCAAGCCTAAAGGATTGAGTTATCGCATTATGCCCATGAAGCCATGTACGCCCATATACACACCGACTAAGCCAATCAACAGACTGGAAAAATAGGGGGCGCGTTTAGCGAGAGTGTTAAATCCGCTCCAGCGTTTTGCGACCTGCTGAACGCTGATTGCTGCGCCAACGCCTACGGTGACAGGCGTTAACGCCAGGCCAATGCTGAAACTGACGACCAGTGTTGCGCCCAGTGTCAGGGCTTTCAACTGAATGCATATCAACAGCACGGTAATTGCTGCCGGGCAGGGGATAAGGCCACCGGTTAAGCCAAATAACAAAATTTGCCAGTTGGTGACCTCTCTACCATCAAAGCGTCGTTTAATGTCATTGGCATGGGCTCGTGCATGGGCATCCTGATACTCGCCATGTTCGTGATGGTGATGATGTCCATGGTCGTGGTGATGTTCGTGATCGTGATGATGATGCTCATAATCATGCCCGTGCATATTCTCCAGCCAGTTGCGTTCGCCGCGCCAGGTACGCCAGAACATCCAGAACGCGGTGCTAATAATGATCACTGCGGAAATCAGCTGGAGCCACGGTTCTGCTGATTGAGCAGTAAAGCGCTTGCTGATCACCATCCCGCCAAAGGCAATTAACCAGACCACTGCGGTATGCGAAATAGTTGCTGCCAGTCCGAGCATCACCGCTTGTTTAATGGTGCCTTTGATGGCGATGATAAACGCCGCCATCATCGTTTTTGAGTGCCCTGGTTCCAGGCCATGAAGCGCACCAAGTAAGATGGCGCTGGGGATGAAGAACCAGGCGTTTCCTTGCTGAAGAAGAGTTGTAAATTCGGTCATGATAATAATTCTTAGTATTAATTCGGCAATCTGATTCTACTCCCCCCCAGTACCTGATACTACCCCCCAGTAGATTAATAGTGCTATGATTTTTCATATTCTTGTTAACCAGGTGTTGCCATGTCTCATACAATCCGTGATAAACAGAAACTGAAAGCGCGTGCCAGTAAGATTCAGGGCCAGGTCGTGGCGCTCAAGAAAATGCTCGACGAGCCGCACGAATGCGCTGCAGTTTTACAACAGATTGCTGCTATCCGTGGCGCGGTAAACGGTCTGATGCGGGAAGTGATTAAAGGTCATCTGACGGAACACATCGTTCACCAGGGGGATGAGCTAAAACGTGAAGAAGATCTGGATGTCGTTCTGAAGGTGCTGGATTCATATATCAAATAATTTATTAACGCGATTGTAAAACTGCCGTTTTTCCTCGTTTACAACGCGTGCGCTGGACATTACCATCCTCCTCTGCGATTTATCATCGCAACCAAACGACTCGGGGTGCCCTTCTGCGTGAAGGCTGAGAAATACCCGTATCACCTGATCTGGATAATGCCAGCGTAGGGAAGTCACGGACCACCAGGTCATTGCTTCTTCACGTTATGGCAGGAGCAAACTATGCAAGTCGACCTGCTGGGTTCAGCGCAATCTGCGCACGCGTTACACCTTTTTCACCAACATTCCCCTCTTGTGCACTGCATGACCAATGATGTGGTGCAAACCTTTACCGCCAATACCTTGCTGGCGCTCGGTGCATCGCCAGCGATGGTTATCGAAACCGAAGAGGCCAGTCAGTTTGCGGCTATCGCCAGTGCCTTGTTGATTAACGTTGGCACACTGACGCAGCCACGCGCTCAGGCGATGCGTGCTGCCGTTGAGCAAGCAAAAAGCTCTCAAACACCCTGGACGCTTGATCCAGTAGCGGTTGGTGCGCTCGATTATCGCCGCCATTTTTGTCATGAACTTTTATCTTTTAAACCGGCAGCGATACGTGGTAATGCTTCGGAAATCATGGCATTAGCTGGCATTGCTAATGGTGGACGGGGAGTGGATACCACTGACGCCGCAGCTAACGCGATACCCGCTGCACAAACACTGGCACGGGAAACTGGCGCAATCGTCGTGGTCACTGGCGAGATGGATTATGTTACCGATGGACATCGTATCATTGGTATTCACGGTGGCGATCCGTTAATGACCAAAGTGGTAGGAACTGGCTGTGCATTATCGGCGGTTGTCGCTGCCTGCTGTGCGTTACCAGGCGATACGCTGGAAAATGTCGCATCTGCCTGTCACTGGATGAAACAAGCCGGAGAACGCGCAGTCGCCAGAAGCGAGGGGCCAGGCAGTTTTGTTCCACATTTCCTTGATGCGCTCTGGCAATTGACGCAGGAGGTGCAGGCATGAAACGAATTAACGCTCTGACGATTGCCGGTACTGATCCGAGTGGTGGTGCGGGGATTCAGGCCGATCTTAAAACCTTCTCGGCACTTGGCGCTTATGGTTGCTCAGTTATTACTGCACTGGTGGCGCAAAATACCCGTGGCGTACAGTCAGTGTATCGCATTGAGCCTGATTTTGTCGCCGCCCAGCTCGATTCGGTGTTCAGCGATGTGCGAATCGACACCACTAAAATCGGTATGTTGGCGGAAACCGATATTGTTGAAGCGGTGGCAGAACGGTTGCAACGTTATCAGATCCAAAACGTGGTACTCGACACCGTTATGCTGGCAAAAAGCGGCGACCCGCTGCTTTCACCTTCGGCGGTTGCTACGCTGCGCAGTCGATTATTGCCACAGGTTTCATTAATAACGCCAAACTTGCCCGAAGCTGCCGCCTTGCTCGACGCGCCACACGCGCGCACCGAACAGGAAATGCTGGAACAAGGGCGATCGCTGTTGGCGATGGGCTGTGGCGCAGTGCTAATGAAAGGTGGTCATCTGGATGATGAGCAAAGCCCGGACTGGCTGTTTACCCGCGAGGGTGAACAACGGTTTACCGCACCGCGCATTATGACCAAAAACACCCACGGCACTGGTTGTACGCTCTCTGCGGCGTTGGCTGCACTACGCCCGCGCCATACAAACTGGGCTGACACCGTACAGGAGGCAAAAAGCTGGCTTTCATCAGCATTAGCCCAGGCCGACACGCTGGAAGTTGGTCACGGTATTGGTCCGGTTCACCACTTCCACGCCTGGTGGTGAGCACCGTACTATAGCTGCTTTGGTTATTGTCAGCCTTTGGCACTGACATTCAGGGATGAAACCAATGCAGCTAAGAATTACCAGTCGAAAAAAACTCACCTCTCTATTATGCGCTCTTGGGCTAATTTCCATCGTTGCAATTTATCCGCGTCAGACGGTGAATTTTTTCTATTCGACAGCAGTTCAGATTACAGACTACATCCATTTCTACGGTTATCGCCCGGTTAAATCTTTCGCTATTCGCATTCCTGCCAGTTACACCATTCACGGAATAGATGTTTCTCGCTGGCAGGAGCGGATCGACTGGCAGCGGGTGGCAAAAATGCGCGACAACGGTATCCGCTTACAGTTTGCTTTTATTAAGGCGACGGAAGGCGAAAAGCTGGTGGACCCGTATTTTTCGCGTAACTGGCAACTAAGCCGCGAAAATGGCCTGCTGCGCGGGGCGTATCATTATTTTTCCCCGTCGGTAGCAGCACCGGTTCAGGCGCGATTATTTCTGCAAACGGTAGATTTCTCACAAGGCGATTTCCCTGCCGTGCTGGACGTAGAAGAACGGGGAAAATTATCGGCAAAAGAATTACGCAAGCGGGTAAGTCAGTGGCTAAAAATGGTAGAAAAACGCACGGGAAAAAAGCCGATTATTTACTCAGGAGCCGTTTTTTATCACACGAATCTGGCGGGCTATTTTAATGAATATCCGTGGTGGGTGGCTCACTATTATCAACGTCGTCCGGACAATGACGGAATGGCCTGGCGCTTCTGGCAGCATTCCGACCGTGGACAGGTAGATGGCATCAATGGTCCGGTGGATTTTAATGTGTTTAATGGCACGGTGGAGGAGTTGCAGGGATTCGTTGATGGGATTAAAGAAACGCCTTAAATAAGAAGCAGTGATATACTCCCACCAGACTCCCTGGCAGGAAAAAGACAAATGGAAGAAGCGCATACCCAGCTGATTGCCCAACTGAACGAACGTATTTTAGCGGCGGATAACACGCCGCTTTATATTAAGTTTGCCGAAACGGTAAAAAATGCCGTGCGCAGCGGGGTGCTGGAGCATGGCAATATTTTGCCCGGTGAGCGTGATTTAAGTCAGTTAACCGGCGTTTCGCGCATTACGGTGCGCAAGGCGATGCAGGCGCTGGAAGAAGAGGGCGTGGTGACGCGTTCGCGCGGTTACGGCACGCAGATCAACAACATCTTCGAATACTCGTTGAAAGAAGCGCGAGGTTTTTCTCAGCAGGTGGTATTGCGCGGGAAAAAGCCCGATACGCTATGGGTTAACAAGCGTGTCGTGAAATGTCCCGAAGAAGTCGCGCAGCAGCTGGCGGTCGAAGCAGGAAGTGATGTCTTTTTGCTTAAGCGTATTCGCTATGTCGATGAAGAAGCGGTATCGATTGAGGAATCGTGGGTTCCGGCGCATTTAATTCATGATGTTGATGCCATCGGGATTTCACTTTATGACTATTTCCGCAGCCAGCACATTTACCCACAACGTACGCGTTCCCGCGTTAGCGCCCGGATGCCGGATGCCGAGTTTCAGTCACATATTCAGTTAGATAGCAAAATACCGGTGCTGGTGATCAAGCAAGTGGCGCTTGACCAACAGCAACGGCCTATTGAGTACAGCATTAGCCACTGTCGCAGCGATCTATACGTTTTTGTGTGCGAGGAGTAGTTCCTCGCGCGTTGGCGCACAATCACCGCCCCGATGCCCGACAACCCACGACGCCACTGCATTGCCCAGTAATACGGCATCCGCCAGTGGCAGACCAGAGGCCAGCCCGGCAAGTACGCCACCTGCATGACTGTCGCCCGCCCCAATGGTGTCGACAACTTGCGTTGGAAATGCCGGAATGCAGCCAGAAGCATCGTTGCTGAAATACCATGCACCCTCTTTATCGAGACGAACGATCAACGGCGCGGCAAATTTCTCCTGCCATTGCTTGCCAAGTGTTGTTATCTCTGCGGATAAAGCAAAACGTTCGGCGGCAATCTCAGCCTCTTGACGATTGAGCGACACTAAAGGGCGACAGGCCATGATCCGCGCCAGTAATGCATCCGGGATATCGCCAATACGTGGGCCAAAATCGATAAACGGCGTCACGTCTTGCAGCTCTTCCAGCCATTCCACTAACAATTCGCCGCAGGGCGAGGCCAGTTGATAACCGGAAAAATAGAGCAGGCTGCCAGGCGCAACGGTTAATCGCGCCAGCCACTGGCGATTCCACTGATTTTCCACACCGCTGAATGACATAAAAGTACGTTCGCCATCCGGCTCAACCAGCGCCAGACACCAGCCGTTATCGCCTTCGGCGTTATCGATCAGGCTGATTAACCCCTCTTTCGCCATCCGGTTGCGAATAATCTCCGCCCATACCCCCTGACCGAGCGGCAAGGCATTACCCGCTTCGATGCCGAGGCGCTTTAACGCCACGGCAATATTCAGTGCGCAGCCGCCAACGTTAACGCTCTGCTGTTTCAGTTCGATATCGCACCCACGCCAGGGGAGGGCATAAGCGTCGGCGATCACGTCAATGACCGCCGCGCCGACGACCATCACCGACTGACGCGTGGTTAATTCAGGCAGCAGCGTGTGTAATCGAGCGCCGCTCATACCGCCTCCCGTTGTTGACGATATTTCGCCAGCGCTGTGGCATAGCGGTTGAAATCAAGCTGATTTACCGCATCCAGCTCCGCCTTTAACGCAGGATCGATAGCGTTAATGCCATGCAACGCGCCGCAGATTGCCGTCGCCATAGCACCGATGGTGTCTGTATCGCCGCCAAGGTTAGCGCAGAGGACGGCGCAACGGTTCGGGTCGGTTTGTGCCAGTTCAACCAGCGCAATGGCGCACGGAACGGACTCAATAGTGCTGGTACCTGCGCCAACGACCTGGTAAAGCTGTTCGCTGGCGGATTCGGTGCCGTCGGCATTGCGCACAATTTTCAGCGCAATCTCCAGCCGCGCCGCCAGTGAGGCGCTGAACGTGGTGGTGCGTTTTTGCTGGGCATGTCGCGCAATTGAAGGCAGTGAATCAACAATCGCTGACCAGCTTTCTCCGTCAATAGCACGAGAAATCGCCCATGCGATGACTACCGCACCTGCAACTGCCAGATCGGATTTATGGGTCGGGCTCGACGCCAGCGCCACATCATCAATAAAGGAATCAACATCGCGCGCCGGAAGCAAACAACCTAATGGCGAGACGCGCATCGCTGCGCCGTTGGTTACGCCGTTGTTTTCCAGTTCAGCAACGGGTTTACCGTCGCGAATGGCGTTAAGCGCAATCTTCGAGGTCGGACCTAGCACGTTTTTGTTGAAGGCGTCGAAACGCAGCGCCCAGTCGAGGATATTACGCCCAATCAGATCCGGATCGATCTTGCCTTTACGTTCCAGCAACGCATCCGCCAGACACAGCGCCATCGAGGTATCGTCGGTGAATTCGGCGCGGTTAAAATAACAGGCCGCGTTATTCTCCTTTGGTCCAGGCAGAAAACGGTCAATCCAGCCAAAGTGTGCTTTAACGCGGCTGCGTGGCCAAAGCTCGGAGGGCATCCCCATCGCATCCCCTAACGCCTGCCCATAAAGAGCACCGAGAATACGTTCTGTTTTCATTTAACTTCCCCTTGTGTCAACGCAATATCGCGATCATCGACCTTGATAGCCGTAATTTCGTTGTCGGATTCGCGGAAAAAAATCATGAACAGCACGGCGATAATGGCAATCATCACCGCGCCAAAAGTCCACATCCCGGACCAGTTGAAAGTCAGTCCGTTTACCGGTTCCTGATAAGCGAACATCTTTTCCATCATCACACCGCCAAGACGATAGCCGAGCAAACTGCCGAAGCCCTGGCAGCAGAGCGTGATCAGCCCCTGCGCGGCGGTACGCATATGCACGGGGGCTTTTTTATCGACATAGATGTAAGCGGTAACGTAGTAAAAATCGTAACTTACGCCGTGAAGCAAAATACCGAGGAACAGTAACGCGTAGGTGAAATATTCATCCGCACTACCGTAAATAAAGAAGCCATAGCGGATCGCAGCGGTGACCAGACCAAGCAATAATACCTTTTTGATACCAAAGCGTTTAGTGAAAAACGGTAATGCCAGCATAAAGAATATTTCAGAGAACTGGCCGAGCGTCATCCAGCCGGTGGCATTTTTCATGCCGACTTCGGTCAGATAACCGTTGGCAAAGATGTAATAGAACGCCAGTGGCATCGCAAACAGGAATGAACAGAAGAAAAAGACGAGGAAGTTTTTATCGCGCAGTAGGATCAGCGCATCCAGGCCGAGCATGACTTTAATATCCATTTTGCCGGTGCTTTTTGGTGGCGTGTCGGGCAGGAAAAACGCAAACACACCGAGCAGAGCAGAACTTCCGGCGGTAATCAGCAGCGGGATGTTAGTCGGTGAGATATCGGCATACCCCAGTATTTGCGGCAAGAAACCACATGCCAGACCGGAGGCAATCCAGCCGATAGTGCCCATCACACGAATGCGCGGGAAATCACGCTCCACATCCGGCACGTTGGCAAAAGCGATGCTGTTAGTCAGCGCAATGGTCGGCATATAGGTTAGAGAGTAAGCCAGCAGTAACGGAAAGAACCCGGCAAAAGTGGTCTGTTGCGCAGCGAAATACATCAGCAGCGCGCCTGCGAACATCAATACCGCCAGCACTTTTTGCGCCGAGAAAAAGCGGTCAGTGATGGAGCCAACCAGAATTGGCGACAGGATCGCCGCAATGGCGGTACAGGCATACGACCAGCCAATTTCTCCGGCACTAAAACCGCTTTTACTTAACCACAACCACAATGGCACAAACCACGCGCCCCAGATAAACCATTCAACAAACATCATGAACGACAGCTTTGCTGTTGTTTTCATCTTTTAATTCCTTCATGACAGGTAATGTAAGGTACGCGATGACAATACTACTTAATAATACCTTTTAAATACCTTTACGGTGAAAACTTGACCGCGCTAACATTTTTTCTGATGAATCGAGCCAACAGAAAACGCTGAAAAAACATCCAAAAGATGGAAAAACTCGCCCGTAACGACCAGGATTATGATTGCCCGCAAAAGGCGGGCCAGGACAATCCATAGCCGATATCCAATCGGAATTTACGGGAGCATAGTAATGACAGATATTGCGCAGTTGCTTGGCAAAGACGCCGACAACCTTTTACAGCACCGTTGTATGACAATTCCTTCTGACCAGCTTTATCTCCCCGGACATGACTACGTAGACCGCGTAATGATTGACAATAATCGCCCGCCAGCGGTGTTACGTAATATGCAGACGTTGTACAACACCGGGCGTCTGGCTGGCACAGGATATCTTTCTATTCTGCCGGTTGACCAGGGCGTTGAGCACTCTGCCGGAGCTTCATTTGCTGCTAACCCGCTCTACTTTGACCCGAAAAACATTGTTGAACTGGCGATCGAAGCGGGCTGTAACTGTGTGGCATCAACTTACGGCGTGTTGGCGTCGGTATCGCGGCGCTATGCGCATCGCATTCCATTTCTCGTCAAACTTAATCACAACGAGACGCTAAGTTACCCGAATACCTACGATCAAACGCTGTATGCCAGCGTGGAGCAGGCTTTCAACATGGGCGCGGTGGCGGTTGGTGCGACTATCTATTTTGGCTCGGAAGAGTCACGTCGCCAGATTGAAGAAATTTCTGCGGCTTTTGAACGTGCGCACGAGCTGGGCATGGTGACCGTGCTGTGGGCCTATTTGCGTAACTCCGCCTTTAAGAAAGATGGCGTTGATTACCATGTTTCCGCCGACCTGACCGGTCAGGCAAACCATCTGGCGGCAACCATAGGTGCAGATATCGTCAAACAAAAAATGGCGGAAAATAACGGCGGCTATAAAGCGATTAATTACGGTTACACCGACGATCGTGTTTACAGCAAATTGACCAGCGAAAACCCGATTGATCTGGTGCGTTATCAGTTAGCTAACTGCTATATGGGCCGGGCTGGGTTGATAAACTCCGGCGGTGCTGCGGGCGGTGAAACTGACCTCAGCGATGCAGTGCGTACTGCGGTTATCAACAAACGCGCTGGCGGAATGGGGCTGATTCTTGGACGTAAGGCGTTCAAGAAATCGATGGCTGACGGCGTGAAACTGATTAACGCCGTGCAGGACGTTTATCTCGATAGCAAAATTACTATCGCCTGATACGCCTTATACGAACAACACCACCCCGTAGGACGGATAAGGCGTTTACGCTGCATCCGGCATAAAAACACGCGCACTTTGCTACGGCTTCCCTATCGGGAGGCCGTTTTTTTGCCTTTCACTCCTCGAACAATTTTCATATTGTCGTTTTGTGATCGTTATCTCGACATTTAAAAACAAATAATTTCATTATATTTTGAAATCGAAGACAAACGACAGGATATGAAAATGTACGTGGTATCGACAAAGCAGATGCTGAACAACGCACAGCGCGGCGGTTATGCGGTTCCGGCATTCAATATTCACAATCTCGAAACGATGCAAGTGGTGGTAGAAACCGCTGCCAACCTGCATGCGCCGGTCATCATCGCCGGAACGCCTGGCACATTTACTCATGCTGGTACAGAAAATCTGTTGGCGCTGGTCAGCGCGATGGCGAAGCAATATCACCATCCACTGGCAATTCATCTCGACCATCACACGAAATTTGACGATATCGCTCAGAAGGTTCGTTCTGGCGTGCGCTCAGTCATGATTGACGCCTCGCATTTGCCTTTTGCGCAAAATATTTCACGGGTCAAAGAGGTGGTGGATTTTTGCCATCGCTTTGACGTCAGCGTCGAAGCGGAGCTGGGGCAACTTGGCGGCCAGGAAGATGATGTGCAAGTCAATGAAGCCGATGCTTTTTATACCAACCCCGCTCAGGCGCGTGAATTTGCCGAGGCAACCGGAATTGATTCCCTGGCGGTCGCCATCGGCACGGCTCATGGGATGTATGCCAGCGCACCGGCGCTTGATTTTTCTCGACTGGAGAACATTCGCCAGTGGGTGAACTTACCGCTGGTGCTGCATGGCGCGTCAGGGTTATCGACTAAGGATATTCAGCAAACCATCAAACTGGGGATATGCAAAATCAACGTTGCAACGGAGCTGAAAAATGCCTTCTCGCAGGCGTTAAAAAATTACCTGACCGAGCACCCTGAAGCGACCGATCCCCGGGATTATTTGCAGTCGGCTAAATCCGCAATGCGCGATGTGGTGAGCAAAGTGATTGCCGATTGTGGCTGCGAGGGCAGGGCATAACGCCCCTGCCATTTAACAAGGAAAAAACATGAAAACGTTAATTGCCCGGCATAAAGCTGGTGAACATATCGGCATATGTTCAGTCTGTTCTGCCCATCCGTTGGTTATCGAAGCGGCGCTGGCATTTGATCGCAACAGCACGCGCAAAGTGCTGATTGAAGCAACGTCAAACCAGGTCAATCAATTTGGCGGTTATACCGGAATGACACCGGCAGACTTTCGCGAATTTGTTTTTACGATTGCCGATAAAGTTGGGTTTGCACGCGAACGCATTATTCTCGGCGGCGATCATCTGGGGCCAAACTGCTGGCAGCAAGAAAATGCGGATGCGGCGATGGAAAAATCCGTCGAGCTGGTAAAGGAATATGTTCGTGCCGGCTTCAGTAAAATTCATCTTGATGCGTCAATGTCCTGCGCGGGGGATCCCATACCGTTAGCACCAGAAACAGTTGCGGAACGAGCTGCTGTGCTTTGCTTTGCTGCGGAAAGTGTGGCGACAGATTGCCAGCGTGAGCAACTGAGCTATGTCATTGGCACCGAAGTTCCGGTTCCGGGCGGTGAGGCCAGCGCCATTCAGTCAGTACACATCACCCATGTTGAAGATGCCGCCAATACTTTACGTACGCATCAAAAGGCCTTTATTGCCCGTGGGCTGACAGAGGCGTTAACACGCGTGATTGCCATCGTGGTGCAGCCGGGCGTGGAATTTGATCACAGCAATATTATCCATTATCAGTCGCAGGAAGCGCAGCCGCTGGCGCAATGGATAGAAAACACCCGAATGGTTTATGAAGCACATTCTACCGATTACCAGACCCGGACGGCTTATTGGGAATTAGTCCGCGATCACTTTGCAATATTGAAAGTCGGTCCCGCATTAACCTTTGCTTTAGGAAGGTGCGAACAAGTTCCTGATATGAGATCATCATATTCATCCGGAGCGCATCCCAGAGGGACATCATGAGCCA
>NZ_JAYQWM010000094.1:0-12004 GCF_036662595.1 Escherichia sp. Lx600-2
GTGGAGCTGCATGACAAAGTCATCGGGCATTATCTGAACATAAAACACTATCAATAAGTTGGAGTCATTACCCAGAACCCGCTCTGGTTAATGCCATTGAGCAAGGCCTTCGGGCAGAGCACGGTGTTGTCACTGAAGATGACATTCTCATGGAGCTGACCAAATGGGTGGAAGCTTCTGATAACGACATCCTCAGTGATATCTACCAGCAAACGATCAATTATGTGGTCAGTGGCCAGCACCCTACGCTTTAAGGTGCTATGCTTGATCGGCAACCTAATTTAGGGGTTTAGCACGTGTTTCTTCGCTACGGCGATGTTGTCCTTAAAACTAGCAACAGGATTGAGGAGTTAAAATGAAATCGAACCGTCAGGCACGTCATATTCTTGGACTGGACCATAAAATATCTAACCAGCGCAAAATAGTTACCGAAGGTGACAAATCTAGCGTGGTAAATAACCCAACCGGCAGAAAACGCCCCGCTGAAAAGTAATTCATAACCATCAGTCCTCAATGACGATTAAACACCATTGCCTGCGCAATGGTGTTTTTGTTTTTATCTGCTTTATACTTGGGGCCGACGCCCTGGCGGTAAAGCAAAGACGATAAAAGCCCCCAGGGATGGATATTCAAAAAAGAGTGAGTGACATGGAACCAAAAACAAAAAAACAGCGTTCGCTTTATATCCCTTACGCTGGCCCTGTACTGCTGGAATTTCCGTTGTTGAATAAAGGCAGTGCCTTCAGCATGGAAGAACGCCGTAACTTCAACCTGCTGGGGTTACTGCCGGAAGTGGTCGAAACCATCGAAGAACAAGCGGAACGAGCATGGATCCAGTATCAGGGATTCAAAACCGAAATCGACAAACACATCTACCTGCGTAACATCCAGGACACCAACGAAACCCTCTTCTACCGTCTGGTAAACAATCATCTTGATGAGATGATGCCTGTTATTTATACCCCAACCGTCGGCGCAGCCTGTGAGCGTTTTTCTGAGATCTACCGCCGTTCACGCGGCGTGTTTATCTCTTACCAGAACCGCCACAATATGGACGATATTCTGCAAAACGTGCCGAACCATAATATTAAAGTGATTGTGGTGACTGACGGTGAACGTATTCTGGGGCTTGGTGACCAGGGCATCGGCGGGATGGGCATTCCGATCGGTAAACTGTCGCTCTATACCGCCTGTGGCGGCATCAGCCCGGCGTATACCCTTCCGGTGGTGCTGGATGTCGGCACCAACAACCAACAGCTGCTTAACGATCCGCTGTATATGGGCTGGCGTAATCCGCGTATCACTGACGACGAATACTATGAATTCGTTGATGAATTTATCCAGGCTGTGAAACAACGCTGGCCGGACGTGCTGTTGCAGTTTGAAGACTTCGCACAAAAAAATGCGATGCCGTTACTTAACCGCTATCGCAATGAAATTTGTTCCTTTAACGATGACATTCAGGGCACTGCGGCGGTAACAGTCGGCACCCTGATCGCAGCAAGCCGCGCGGCAGGTGGTCAGTTAAGCGAGAAAAAAATCGTCTTCCTTGGCGCAGGTTCAGCGGGATGCGGCATTGCCGAAATGATCATCGCCCAGACCCAGCGCGAAGGATTAAGCGAGGAAGCGGCGCGGCAGAAAGTCTTTATGGTCGATCGCTTTGGCTTGCTGACCGACAAGATGCCGAACCTGCTGCCTTTCCAGACCAAACTGGTGCAGAAGCGCGAAAACCTCAGTGACTGGGATACCGACAGCGATGTGTTGTCACTGCTGGATGTGGTGCGCAATGTAAAACCAGATATTCTGATTGGCGTCTCAGGACAGACCGGGCTGTTTACGGAAGAGATCATCCGTGAGATGCATAAACACTGTCCGCGTCCGATCGTGATGCCACTGTCTAACCCGACGTCACGCGTGGAAGCCACACCGCAGGACATTATCGCCTGGACCGAAGGTAACGCGCTGGTCGCCACGGGCAGCCCGTTTAATCCAGTGGTATGGAAAGATAAAATCTACCCTATCGCCCAGTGTAACAACGCCTTTATTTTCCCAGGCATCGGGCTGGGTGTTATTGCTTCCGGCGCGTCACGTATCACCGATGAGATGCTGATGTCGGCAAGTGAGACGCTGGCGCAGTATTCACCATTGGTGCTGAACGGCGAAGGTCTGGTACTACCGGAACTAAAAGATATTCAGAAAGTCTCCCGCGCAATTGCGTTTGCGGTTGGCAAAATGGCGCAGCAGCAAGGCGTGGCGGTGAAAACGTCTGCCGAAGCTTTGCAACAAGCCATTGACGATAATTTCTGGCAAGCCGAATACCGCGACTACCGCCGTACCTCCATCTAAGCCTGCGCCCGGTAGTGAAGGCTACCGGGCTATTTCCCTCTCCCTTTTTCAGATCTCATCCATACTGGGTAGTGGCGAATAAATCTCATTTGCCTCACCTGCTATGCAGAACATCATCCGAAAAGGAGGAACTATGAAGGCTGCAGTTGTTACGAAGGATCATCATGTTGACGTTACGGATAAAACACTGCGCTCACTGAAACATGGCGAAGCCCTGCTGAAAATGGAGTGTTGTGGTGTATGTCATACCGATCTTCATGTTAAGAATGGCGATTTTGGTGACAAAACTGGCGTAATTCTGGGCCATGAAGGCATCGGTGTGGTGGCAGAAGTTGGCCCTGGTGTTACTTCATTAAAACCAGGCGATCGTGCCAGCGTGGCGTGGTTTTACGAAGGATGCAGTCATTGCGAATACTGTAACAGTGGTAACGAAACGCTCTGCCGTTCAGTTAAAAATGCCGGATACAGCGTTGATGGCGGGATGGCGGAAGAGTGCATCGTGGTCGCCGATTACGCGGTAAAAGTGCCAGATGGTCTGGACTCGGCGGCGGCCAGCAGCATTACCTGTGCGGGGGTCACCACCTACAAAGCCGTTAAACTGTCAAAAATTCGTCCCGGTCAGTGGATTGCTATCTACGGTCTTGGCGGTCTGGGTAACCTCGCCCTGCAATACGCGAAGAATGTCTTTAACGCGAAAGTGATCGCCATTGATGTCAATGATGAGCAGTTAAAACTGGCAACCGAAATGGGCGCAGATTTAGCGATTAACTCACGCACCGAAGACGCCGCCAAAATTGTGCAGGATAAAACCGGTGGCGCTCACGCCGCGGTGGTGACAGCGGTAGCTAAAGCGGCGTTTAACTCGGCAGTTGATGCTGTCCGTGCAGGCGGTCGTGTTGTGGCTGTCGGTCTACCGCTGGAATCTATGAGCCTGGACATCCCACGCCTTGTGCTGGATGGTATTGAAGTGGTCGGTTCGCTGGTCGGCACGCGCCAGGATCTAACCGAAGCCTTCCAGTTTGCGGCCGAAGGCAAAGTGGTGCCGAAAGTCGCCCTGCGTCCGTTAGCGGACATCAACACCATCTTTACCGAGATGGAAGAAGGCAAAATCCGTGCCCGTATGGTGATTGATTTCCGTCGCTAAGAGGCCTTTGCTGCGACTCCCATGTTCGGGTCGCAGCCTGTTTTGCGAGACGCTTTCCGCAATTTCATTCTTCTTCTTTTCCTCCGCCATCTTTCCCCTCACAATTCGCGAAAACGTAGCGAAATTTGTTGCGCTGCACGGAACAATAGTGATAGTGTTCCTTTCGAGGGAACAAGGATGAAGAGATGATAATGAATTTCAGACACAAGGGATTGCGTGACTTGTTTCTTCTCGGCAAAACCTCCGGCGTTATACCGACGCAAGTCAAACGATTACGCCACCGACTCGCTGTGATTGATGCAGCAAGCTGTCTTGCTGATATCGATATGCCCGGTTACCGACTACACCCGTTAAGCGGCGATCGCGATGGAATTTGGGCGATATCTGTCTCGGGCAACTGGCGAATCACATTTGAATTCGTCAATGGCGATGCATACATACTGGATTACGAGGACTATCACTGATGAAAATGGCCAATCATCCCCGCCCGGGGGACATTATTCAGGAATCACTGGACGAACTTAATGTCAGCCTGCGCGAGTTTGCCAGAGCAATGGAAATTGCGCCCTCAACGGCAAGCCGATTGCTGACCGGAAAAGCAGCTTTGACGCCAGAAATGGCAATTAAACTTTCCGTGGTGATCGGCAGTTCGCCGCAAATGTGGCTGAATCTGCAAAACGCCTGGAGTCTGGCAGAGGCTGAAAAAACGGTGGATGTGTCGCGATTACGCCGTCTGGTTACGCAATAAAAAATGGCACCTTATAAAGCGCCATTTGAAACTGATGACAAATGCAACATTGCCTGATGCTCTACGCTTATCAGGCCTACATGTTCACTGCAATCTATTGGATTTGAACGGTTTGTAGGCCGGATAAGGCGTTCACGCCGCATCCGGCATGAACAAAGCCTACGTTGTCTACAATATGAAAATGGCGCTTCTTACAGCGCCATTTTCAGCTTAAAGTTCAATAGAGATTATATCCCTTCTTCACTCTCTTTTTTCGCTTCTGCCTTCTCGATTTCACGATACCAGCGCGGATGGTGTTTCTTCGCCCAGAGACGGCTCACATTCCCTTCGATCATCCCTTTAATCGATCCTTTCACCCAGAATGCCATATACATATGGATCAGGATGGCGTGGATCAGGATGATACCGGCAGCCGCGTGGATCAGCAGGCTATAACGGACAACCTGCATCGGGAAGTACTGCGCAAAGTACGGACGCCAGATAATCACCCCGGTCACCAACAGCACGAAAATCATGCTCATGATCGACCAGAACATCATCTTTTGCCCGGCGTTGTACTTACCGACATCCGCCACTTTGTGCTCATTGCCTTTTAATACTTCGACAATGTTCAACAGCCACGGAATATCTTTCTTATCCGGGATGTTGTGATGCACAAAACGCACAAACATAAACATCAGTGCGACGAAAATCGCAATGCCGAAGAATGGGTGCAAAATACGTCCCATCTGCGGCGTACCGAAGGTTTGCGTCAGCCATTGCAGCGTCGGGAAGAAGAACGAAATCCCGGACAGCGCCACCAGGAAGAAGCAAATCACCACGGTCCAGTGACAGGCGCGATCAATAAATTTGGTGCGCACAATCATTTTCGACTTACTCATGATGATCCTCCTCGTCATCGTCCACTTCCTTATTCGGGCCAATACCGATGTAATGGAAAATCAACCCTGCAAAAGTGGCAATAAAGCCAGCCGCTGCCAGCGGTTTCAACGCGCCTTTCCACAGGCTTACCGAGGTGTCGATCTTCGGATCTTTCGGCAGACCGTGATACAGCTCCGGCTGATCGGCGTGATGCAGCACGTACATAACGTGCGTACCACCGACCCCTTCCGGGTTGTAGACGCCAGCATGTTCGTAACCACGCGCTTTCAGTTTCGCCACGCGCTGTTCCGCCAGCTCCAGCATCTCCTTCTTGGTGCCGAAGTGGATAGCCCCGGTCGGACAGGTTTTCACACAAGCCGGTTCCTGGCCGACGCTGACGCGATCGACGCAGAGCGTGCATTTATATACCCGGTTATCCTCTTTGTTGAGGCGCGGAATATTAAACGGACACCCGGCAATGCAGTAACCACAGCCGATGCAGTTTTCCGACTGGAAATCGACAATCCCGTTAGCGTACTGAATGATTGCACCAGCAGACGGGCACGCCTTCAGGCAGCCTGGATCTTCACAGTGCATACAGCCGTCTTTACGGATCAGCCACTCCAGCTTGCCGTTCTGTTCGGTTTCGCTAAAGCGCATCACCGTCCAGGACTTGGCGCTCAGATCGGCGGGGTTATCGTAAACCCCGACGCAGTGCCCCACTTCATCACGGATGTCGTTCCACTCCGAACACGCCACCTGACAGGCTTTACAGCCGATACAGGTGGAAACGTCGATAAGTTTTGCGACTTCTGCTTTGTAATCACGCACCTGAGAAGGCGGCGTGATGGAGTTAGTTGCGGACCTTTTGATAATGTCCTGCGTTTCCATAGCCATCTGTTCGCCCCCTTACGCCTTCTCGATGTTGACTAAGAACGCTTTATATTCCGGCGTTTGCGAGTTTGCATCACCGACATTCGGCGTCAGAGTGTTAGCGATATAACCTTTACGCGCGACACCCTCAAAGCCCCAGTGGATTGGAATACCCACCGTTTCAACCTGCTGACCGTTTACATTCAGCGGCTTCAGACGGCGCGTTACCACAGCCACCGCGCGGATAAATCCACGCTTGCTGGAGACAGTGACACGATCGCCATTATTAATGCCTTTCGCCGCCGCCAGCGTTTCGCTGATTTCCACAAACTGTTCCGGCTGAGCAATTGCGTTGAGCAAGGCGTGCTTGGTCCAGGTGTGGAAGTGCTCGGTCAGACGATAGGTCGTACCCACATACGGGAACTGCTCTTTTTTACCCATCCGCAGTGCGTCTTGTTCATACAGACGAACAACCGGGTTAGACACCACGTTCGGATGCAGCGGGTTAGTGCCCAGCGGCGTTTCAATCGGCTCGTAGTGTTCCGGGAACGGACCTTCCGCCATTTTGTTGATGGCAAACAGGCGTCCCATCCCTTCCGGCTGCATGATAAACGGCCCGGTTGGCGTACCCGGTGCGGCATTGCCGAAGTCAGGAATATCGTTACCCGTCCACTTGCTGCCGTTCCACTGGATCAGCATCCGTTTCGGATCCCACGGTTTACCGTTGATATCCGCCGAAGCACGGTTGTACAGCACGCGACGGTTGAGCGGCCACGCCCAGGCCCATCCCAGCGTATTCCCCAGACCAGACGGGTCGGAGTTATCGCGGTTAGCCATCTGGTTGCCCTGCTCTGTCCAGCTACCGGTGTAGATCCAGCAAGAAGATGCGGTTGTACCGTCATCACGCAGATGCGCAAAGCTACTCAGCAACTGACCTTTCTTCGCAATCAGCACGCCATTAGCATCATAGAGATCTTCCAGCGCATAGCCGTTGTTCTCTTTAGCTACTTCGTCAGATTGCGGTTCGTGCGGCTGCTTGTAGTTCCAGCTCATCTTCATCAGCGGTTCTACGCCTTTACCACCTTCGGCCTGGTACAACTCGCGCAGATGATGGTAGATACCCGCCAGAATTTCGCCGTCGTTACGCGCTTCGCCCGGCGCGTCCTGACCTTTCCAGTGCCACTGCAACCAGCGACCGGAGTTAGCGATAGAACCATCCTCTTCAGCAAAGCAGGTCGAAGGCAGACGGAATACTTCAGTCTGAATAGACGCCGGATCGACATCGTTCGACTCGCCGTGGTTCTGCCAGAAGGTAGAGGTTTCAGTCACCAGCGGATCGATAACCACCATGTACTTCAGCTTGCTCAGGCAGCTCACCACTTTGTTTTTGTCCGGGAAGGACGCAACCGGGTTAAAGCCCTGGCAGAAATAACCGGTGACTTTGCCTTCATCCATCATGTTGAAATACTTGATGACGTCGTAGGTCTGGTCCCACTTCGGCAGCCAGTCATAGCCCCAGTTGTTCTCTTTCTGCGCGGCATCGCCATAGAAAGATTTCATCAGGCTAACGAAGAACTTCGGATAGTTGCTCCAGTAGTTCACCTGATCAGCCAGCGTCGCTTTCGGCGTGTTCGCTTCCAGATACGACTGCAAATCAACCTGTTTTTCTGACGGCAGCGTCAGATAACCTGGCAGGCTGGTAGAGAGCAGGCCTAAGTCAGTCAGCCCCTGAATGTTGGAGTGACCACGCAATGCGTTCACGCCGCCACCGGCCATACCCATGTTACCGAGCAGCAACTGGATCATCGCCATAGTACGGATGTTCTGCGCTCCCACGGTGTGCTGCGTCCAGCCCAGCGCGTACAGGAAGGTGGTTGTGCGATCCGGTGCGCTGGTGGAGGCCAGCACTTCACACACTTTCAGGAAGTCGGCTTTTGGCGTACCGCAGATGTTTTCAACGACGTCCGGCGTGTAGCGGGAAACGTGCTCTTTCAGCAGGTTCCACACACAGCGCGGATGAGTCAGTGTTTCATCGCGTTTTGCATAGCCGTTTTCATCGAACTGATAGTTCCAGGACGACTTATCGTACTGGCGTTTTTCAGCGTCGTAGCCGCTGAACAGACCGTCTTCGAAAGCAAAATCATCACGCACCAGCAGGCTGGCGTTGGTGTAATGCTTAACGTATTCGGCGTTGATTTTGTTGTTTTCGATCAGGTAGCGCAAAACGCCAGACAGGAACGTAATGTCCGTACCGGAACGAATAGGCGCGTAGATATCCGCCACAGATGCGGTACGCGTAAAACGGGGATCGACAACGATCAAGGTTGCATCGTTGTTGTTTTTCGCTTCCATCGCCCAGCGGAAACCGACGGGATGCGCTTCAGCAGCGTTACCGCCCATCACCATCACGACGTTAGCGTTTTTGATATCCACCCAGTGGTTGGTCATCGCACCGCGACCAAATGTTGGAGCAAGACTTGCTACCGTTGGTCCGTGTCAGACGCGCGCCTGGTTGTCTACCGCCAGCATCCCGAGGGAGCGGGCAAATTTCTGGGTCAGCATCCCGGTTTCGTTGCTGGCACCGGAGGCACACAGCATACCGGTAGAAAGCCAACGGTTTACCGTTACACCCTGCTCGTTCTTTTCAATAAAGTTAGCGTCACGGTCAGCTTTCATCAGCTTCGCAATACGGGAGAATGCTTCTTCCCAGCTAATGCGCTGCCATTTGTCAGAACCTGGCGCACGATATTCCGGGTAGCGCAGACGGTTTTCGCTGTTGACGTAATCCAGCAAACCGGCCCCTTTCGGGCACAGCGCACCACGGCTTACCGGATGATCCGGGTCACCTTCAATGTGATAAATCGCTTCTCTGGCGTTTTTCGCGCCATCACCCAGGCTATACATCAATAGCCCGCAACCTACGGAACAGTATGTGCAGGTGTTACGGATCTCTTTAGCGCGTAATAATTTGTAGTTTCGCGCCTGAGCCAGTGCTTGCTTCGGGGCAAAGCCCAATGCCGCTACTGTTGTTCCAGCCATACCGCCCGCGCAGATTTTAAAAAATTGTCTGCGACTGACGTCCATTGCTTTCCTCTTTTTTCAGGGGTATTACTGCGCGAGGAAACTAACAGTAAAATTCTGAATCTTTTTGCGCGAAATCAAAAAGAACACGTGTTTGCCACAAAATAATCCGCCTGCGCAAATTGACCTACCTCAATAGCGGTAGAAAAACGCACCACTGCCTGACAGGCCAGTTAAAAAAATGCTATAAAATTCAGCTTAATTTTTAACGGCAAGAGAGACAAAACAGCGAGCATGACACGACAAAAAGCAACGCTCATAGGGCTAATAGCGATCGTCCTGTGGAGCACGATGGTAGGATTGATTCGCGGTGTCAGTGAGGGGCTCGGCCCGGTCGGTGGCGCAGCTGCTATCTATTCATTAAGCGGGCTGCTGTTAATCTTCACGGTTGGATTTCCGCGTATTCGGCAAATCCCGAAAGGCTATTTACTCGCCGGGAGTCTGTTATTCGTCAGCTATGAAATCTGTCTGGCGCTTTCCTTAGGGTATGCGGCGACCCGTCATCAGGCGATTGAAGTGGGTATGGTGAACTATCTGTGGCCCAGCCTGACAATTCTCTTTGCCATTCTGTTTAATGGTCAGAAAACCAACTGGCTGATTGTACCAGGATTATTATTAGCCCTCGTCGGCGTCTGCTGGGTGTTAGGCGGTGACAATGGGTTACATTATGATGAAATCATCAATAATATCACCACCAGCCCATTGAGTTATTTCCTGGCGTTCATTGGTGCGTTTATCTGGGCAGCCTACTGCACAGTAACGAATAAATACGCACGCGGATTTAACGGAATTACCGTTTTTGTCCTGCTAACGGGAGCAAGTCTGTGGGTTTACTATTTTCTCACGCCACAACCAGAAATGGTATTTAGCATGCCCGTCATAATTAAACTCATCTCTGCGGCATTTACCTTAGGATTTGCTTATGCTGCATGGAATGTCGGTATATTGCATGGCAACGTCACCATTATGGCGGTAGGTTCGTATTTTACGCCCGTACTTTCCTCAGCGCTTGCAGCCGTGCTGCTCAGCGCCCCGCTGTCGTTCTCGTTCTGGCAAGGCGCGCTGATGGTCTGCGGCGGTTCCCTGCTCTGCTGGCTGGCGACACGTCGTGGCTAAAATAATTGCCGGGTCTACGGCCCGGCAATTAATCAGATAAACTCCGACAATATTAAAAAATAAATTTCAAATACCAGTAATTCACCTTATATCTCATTTAGACTTCGATCACATATCGATAAATAATATTATTTCATCTATTTTTCTCATTGTTTTTAATCACCATTCTAATTTAAAAACAGTATGTCGTTTATAAATGACGCCGTTTAAAATTCGTTTAGAAAATACGTTTAACGATAATTAAAAGGATTCTGTTAAATGAAATTAAAAATAGTTGCGGTGGTTGTAACTGGTTTGTTAGCTGCGAACGTAGCACACGCTGCCGAAGTCTATAACAAGGATGGTAATAAACTCGACCTTTATGGCAAGGTTACCGCTCTACGTTATTTTACTGATGATAAGCGTGACGATGGTGATAAAACTTATGCCCGTCTCGGCTTTAAAGGAGAAACGCAAATCAATGATCAAATGATTGGTTTTGGTCACTGGGAATATGATTTTAAAGGCTATAACGATGAAGCCAACGGCTCGCGCGGCAACAAGACCCGTCTGGCCTATGCTGGTTTAAAAATTAGTGAATTTGGCTCTCTGGACTATGGCCGTAACTACGGTGTCGGCTATGACATTGGTTCATGGACTGATATGTTGCCAGAATTTGGTGGCGATACCTGGAGTCAGAAAGATGTCTTCATGACATACCGTACCACCGGTGTGGCAACCTATCGCAACTACGATTTCTTTGGCTTAATTGAAGGGCTGAACTTTGCCGCGCAATATCAAGGCAAAAATGAACGTACTGACAACAGTCATCTTTATGGTGCTGACTACACGCGTGCCAACGGTGACGGTTTCGGTATCTCCTCAACTTATGTTTATGATGGCTTTGGTATCGGTGCGGTATATACCAAATCCGATCGGACAAATGCGCAGGAAAGAGCCGCTGCTAATCCTCTCAATGCCTCCGGTAAGAATGCAGAACTGTGGGCTACAGGTATAAAATATGATGCCAACAACATCTACTTTGCAGCTAATTACGCTGAAACATTAAACATGACCACCTATGGCGATGGTTATATTTCTAACAAAGCACAAAGTTTTGAAGTGGTGGCGCAATATCAATTCGACTTCGGCTTGCGCCCCTCACTCGCTTACCTGAAATCGAAAGGCAAAGATCTGGGCCGCTACGGCGACCAGGACATGATTGAGTATATCGACGTTGGTGCGACGTATTTCTTCAACAAAAATATGTCGACCTATGTTGATTATAAAATCAACCTGATTGATGAAAGCGACTTTACCCGTGCCGTAGATATTCGCACCGATAACATCGTCGCTACGGGCATTACCTATCAGTTCTAACATCCTCTCCTGACCAGCCCTTTTCTGGGCTGGTTTTTGATGTAAGTGCTGCTGTATGACTCCTTAAGTAAAAATGAGCAATTTTTGATATTTCTGATCATTCACCTGAATTAATATTATTCCATACCCTCCGGGGACATCTTACTATAATATTTATTGATGAGTGATTATGACCAATATTAATACAGCTTGTGTAAAAAATAATGCCAGTTATCAATTTAATAACGCATCAACTAACAAAGAAACCATCTCCAGAAATTTTTGTGAACAACTGGCACAATGGGGTAATAAGTCGCTTAATAATGGTGAAGAAAGAGCAATTGCCGTGGAGCGAATTAAAGAAGCTTACAATTCGAACATAGCATCTCTTGATTTGTCATATCTTGATTTGAGTGAGTTACCGCCTATCCCCTCGACAGTTAATACGTTAAATCTGCAAAACAATTGTCAGTAAAGTCAAGACAAGTTAGACAATT
>NZ_JAYQWM010000095.1:0-11753 GCF_036662595.1 Escherichia sp. Lx600-2
CTGATAGAAACAGAAGCCACTGGAGCACCTCAAAAACACCATCATACACTAAATCAGTAAGTTGGCAGCATCACCCTAACGGTTATGGCGAGCATTCACCAGGCGGTTATTCCATGCTTTCCGCGCTGGTAGTTGAACTGGTATTGAGTGCAGGTTTCCTGTTGGTGATCCACGGCGCAACCGACAAATTCGCTCCGGCAGGTTTTGCGCCGATCGCTATTGGTCTGGCCTTAACCCTGATTCACTTAATCAGTATTCCGGTGACTAACACTTCTGTTAACCCGGCGCGCAGCACCGCGGTTGCCATCTTCCAGGGCGGCTGGGCATTAGAACAACTGTGGTTCTTCTGGGTGGTGCCAATTGTCGGCGGCATTATCGGTGGTCTGATTTACCGGACCCTGCTGGAAAAACGTAATTAATTAGCATTGGCATTTTATCTGCCCTGGTTGTTTTATCTTCGACGTTACAAACCGCACGGGTGTTGGTGGCGTCAAAATCGCCGAGGCGTTCCCTGAAGGCCGGGGCAGCCCACATGGATGTGGGCTGAGGGCGCGTCTTACAGGACGTTACCTCGCGCCCGACCCGGTAGCCGAAGGGGATAAGCTGAAGGTACCGCGCAGCGGCGATTTTGTTCGCCAGAGCCCGGGGGTGCAGGGGGCGGCGGCGACTGGCCGCCCCCTGCGCGCTCCCTGCGCCAGTGGCTTTATATGGCATTGCACATGAAAGGAGCGCAACAATGCTAAACACTCATATAGAATTAAAAATCCCCCTCTGATGCATAACATTTCCTTTTAATTGCAACTTTACTCGTCCTTCCGCTTTCAGTAGTGTGTCATCGCGCATTTCGACTTCTTTCTTTGCAAGGGCTGGGTTTTCATGTTTTCTGGGCTGTTAATCATTCTGGTTCCCCTGATTGTGGGTTACCTCATTCCGCTTCGCCAACAAGCTGCGTTAAAAGTTATTAATCAGCTATTAAGCTGGATGGTTTACCTTATTCTCTTTTTTATGGGTATCAGTCTGGCGTTTCTCGATAACCTCGCCAGTAACCTGTTGGCGATTCTGCATTATTCTGCCGTCAGTATTACCGTTATTTTACTGTGTAATATTGCCGCCCTTATATGGCTGGAGCGCGGTCTGCCGTGGCGCAACCACCATCAGCAAGAAAAACTCCCGTCGCGTATTGCGATGGCGCTTGAGTCGCTAAAACTGTGCGGCGTAGTAGTGATTGGTTTTGCCATTGGCCTGAGTGGACTGGCTTTCTTACAACACGCGACCGAAGCCAGTGAATACACGTTAATTCTGCTACTTTTCCTCGTCGGTATTCAGTTGCGCAATAATGGCATGACCTTAAAGCAGATTGTCCTTAATCGCCGGGGAATGATTGTCGCCGTGGTGGTGGTTGCCAGTTCATTAATTGGTGGTTTAATTAACGCCTTTATTCTTGATCTACCCATCAATACCGCGCTGGCAATGGCCTCTGGTTTCGGCTGGTATTCTCTTTCCGGTATTTTATTGACCGAATCTTTTGGTCCGGTAATCGGGAGCGCGGCGTTTTTTAATGATCTGGCCCGTGAGCTGATTGCAATTATGTTGATCCCTGGGCTGATTCGCCGCAGCCGCTCTACCGCACTGGGCTTATGCGGTGCGACGTCGATGGATTTCACCCTGCCCGTTCTTCAACGTACTGGCGGGCTGGATATGGTCCCGGCGGCAATTGTTCACGGTTTTATTCTTAGCCTGTTAGTGCCGATCCTCATCGCCTTTTTCTCTGCGTAATACCTCTCTGGCGGTAGATCCCTGCCGCCAAAATTGCGCTAAATCAATCTCCCTTAAAGTTGCATGAAAAATCCCTTTTATCCCCGCGTTAAGCGTCTTAACCTTAAACATGTATATTAAATATAACTTTAAAAGGTGTGATCATGTTTTGTGTGCAATGTGAACAAACTATCCGTACTCCGGCAGGAAACGGCTGCTCATACGCGCAGGGGATGTGTGGTAAAACGGCGGAAACCTCTGACCTTCAGGATTTACTCATCGCGGCGCTGCAAGGGCTTTCTGCCTGGGCGGTAAAAGCGCGTGAATACGGCATCATCAACCACGATGTCGACAGCTTCGCGCCACGTGCCTTTTTCTCAACCCTGACCAACGTTAACTTCGATTCTCCGCGTATTGTCGGCTACGCTCGTGAAGCGATTGCCTTGCGCGAGGCGCTGAAAGCACAATGCCTGACTGTAGATGCCAACGCCCGCGTCGATAACCCGATGGCTGACCTGCAACTGGTGAGCGACGATCTCGGCGAACTGCAACGTCAGGCAGCAGAATTTACCCCTAACAAAGATAAAGCGGCGATTGGCGAAAACATTCTCGGCCTGCGTCTGCTGTGCCTGTATGGTCTGAAAGGTGCGGCGGCCTATATGGAACACGCACACGTTCTCGGTCAATACGACAATGATATTTATGCCCAGTACCATAAAATCATGGCGTGGCTGGGGACCTGGCCTGCCGATATGAACGCGCTTCTTGAGTGTTCAATGGAAATCGGCCAGATGAACTTCAAAGTGATGAGCATTCTGGATGCAGGCGAAACCAGTAAATACGGTCACCCGACGCCAACCCAGGTCAACGTCAAAGCGACGGCGGGTAAATGCATCCTGATTTCCGGTCACGATCTCAAAGATCTCTACAACCTGCTGGAACAGACCGAAGGCACGGGCGTTAATGTCTACACCCACGGCGAAATGCTGCCTGCGCATGGCTACCCGGAGCTGCGTAAATTCAAGCATCTGGTCGGTAACTACGGCAGCGGCTGGCAGAATCAGCAAGTGGAATTCGCTCGTTTCCCTGGCCCCATCGTGATGACCTCGAACTGCATCATCGACCCAACCGTAGGCGCTTATGACGATCGTATCTGGACCCGCAGCATCGTTGGCTGGCCGGGTGTGCGTCATCTGGATGGCGAAGATTTCTCTGCGGTCATTGCCCAGGCGCAACAAATGGCAGGCTTCCCGTACAGCGAAATTCCGCACCTGATCACCGTGGGCTTTGGCCGCCAGACGCTGCTTGGCGCAGCGGATACGCTGATTGATCTGGTGAGCCGTGAAAAACTGCGTCATATCTTCCTGCTTGGTGGCTGTGACGGCGCACGCGGCGAGCGCCACTACTTCACCGATTTCGCCACCAGCGTGCCGGATGACTGCCTGATCCTGACCCTCGCCTGTGGTAAATATCGCTTTAACAAACTTGAGTTTGGCGATATCGAAGGTCTGCCGCGTCTGGTAGATGCAGGTCAATGTAACGATGCTTACTCAGCGATTATTCTGGCGGTAACGCTGGCAGAAAAACTGGGCTGTGGTGTGAACGATCTGCCGCTGTCGCTGGTGCTCTCCTGGTTTGAACAGAAAGCGATTGTCATTCTGCTGACGCTGCTTTCTCTGGGCGTGAAAAATATCGTCACCGGCCCGACTGCACCTGGTTTCCTGACACCAGACCTGCTGGCGGTGCTGAACGAGAAATTCGGCCTGCGGTCTGTCACCACTGTTGAAGAAGACATGAAGCAACTGTTGAGCGCGTAAGGAGTTAGCAGATGACGATGCCAACGAATCAATGCCCGTGGCGGATGCAGGTTCATCACATTAAGCAAGAAACGCCGGATGTGTGGACGATTTCCCTGATTTGCCACGATTACTACCCATATCGCGCCGGGCAATATGCACTGGTCAGCGTGCGTAACTCAGCGGAAACGCTGCGTGCTTACACCATTTCCTCCACGCCAGGAGTGAGTGAATACATCACCCTGACCGTGCGGCGGATTGATGACGGTGTCGGCTCCCAGTGGCTGACCCGCGATGTAAAACGCGGTGATTATCTCTGGCTTTCAGACGCGATGGGGGAATTTACCTGCGACGATAAAGCAGAAGATAAATTCCTGTTGCTGGCGGCAGGCTGCGGCGTCACGCCGATTATGTCGATGCGTCGCTGGCTGGCGAAGAACCGTCCACAGGCCGATGTGCGGGTGATCTACAACGTGCGTACGCCGCAGGATGTTATTTTCGCCGATGAGTGGCGTAACTATCCGGTAACGCTGGTGGCGGAAAATAACGTTACCGAAGGCTTTATCACTGGTCGTCTCACTCGCGAACTCCTGACTCGCGTTCCTGACTTAGCTTCACGTACCGTGATGACCTGCGGCCCGGCTCCGTATATGGATTGGGTAGAGCAGGAAGTGAAAGCGCTCGGCGTGACGCGTTTCTTTAAAGAGAAATTCTTCACCCCAGTAGCGGAAGCGGCGACCAGCGGTCTGAAATTCACCAAACTGCAACCGGCGCAAGAATTTTACGCTCCGGTTGGCACCACGCTGCTGGAGGCGCTGGAAAGCAATAAAGTTCCGGTTGTCGCCGCCTGCCGCGCGGGTGTTTGCGGCTGCTGTAAGACGAAAGTGGTTTCCGGTGAATATACGGTGAGCAGTACAATGACGCTGACCGACGCCGAAATCGCTGAAGGTTACGTACTGGCCTGCTCCTGCCATCCGCAGGGGGATTTGGTTCTCGCATAATCGCCTTATGCCCGATGATATTCCTTTCATCGGGCTATTTAACCGTTAGTGCCTCCTTTCTCTCCCATCCCTTCCCCCTCCGTCAGATGAACTAAACTTGTTACCGTTATCACATTCAGGAGATGGAGAACCATGAAACAAACGGTTGCAGCTTATATCGCCAAAACACTCGAATCGGCAGGCGTGAAACGCATCTGGGGAGTCACGGGCGACTCTCTGAACGGTCTTAGCGACAGTCTTAATCGCATGGGCACCATCGAGTGGATGTCCACCCGCCATGAAGAAGTGGCGGCGTTTGCCGCTGGCGCTGAAGCACAACTTTCAGGAGAACTGGCGGTCTGTGCCGGATCGTGCGGCCCAGGCAACCTGCACTTGATCAACGGCCTGTTCGATTGCCACCGCAATCACGTTCCGGTACTGGCGATTGCCGCTCATATTCCCTCCAGCGAAATTGGCAGCGGCTATTTCCAGGAAACCCACCCACAAGAGCTATTCCGCGAATGTAGCCACTATTGCGAGCTGGTTTCCAGCCCGGAGCAGATCCCACAAGTACTGGCGATTGCCATGCGCAAAGCGGTGCTTAACCGTGGCGTTTCGGTTGTCGTGTTACCAGGCGACGTGGCGTTAAAACCTGCGCCAGAAGGGGCAACTACCCACTGGTATCATGCGCCACAGCCGGTCGTGACGCCGGAAGAAGAAGAGTTACGCAAACTGGCGCAACTGCTGCGTTATTCCAGCAATATCGCTCTGATGTGTGGCAGCGGCTGCGCGGGGGCGCATAAAGAGTTAGTTGAGTTTGCCGGGAAAATTAAAGCACCTATTGTTCATGCCCTACGCGGTAAAGAGCATGTCGAATACGATAATCCGTATGATGTTGGAATGACCGGGTTAATCGGATTCTCGTCAGGTTTCCATACCATGATGAACGCCGACACGTTAGTGCTACTCGGTACTCAGTTCCCCTACCGTGCGTTCTACCCGACCGATGCCAAAATTATTCAGATTGATATCAATCCAGCCAGCATCGGCGCTCACAGCAAGGTGGATATGGCACTGGTCGGCGATATCAAATCAACCCTGCGTGCATTGCTGCCACTGGTGGAAGAAAAAGCCGATCGCAAATTTCTGGATAAAGCGCTGGAAGATTACCGCGATGCCCGCAAAGGGCTGGACGATTTAGCTAAACCGAGCGAGAAAGCCATTCACCCGCAATATCTGGCGCAACAAATTAGTCATTTTGCCGCCGATGACGCCATTTTCACCTGTGACGTTGGTACGCCAACGGTGTGGGCAGCGCGTTATCTGAAAATGAACGGCAAGCGTCGCCTGTTAGGTTCGTTTAACCACGGTTCGATGGCTAACGCCATGCCGCAGGCGCTGGGTGCGCAGGCAACCGAGCCGGAACGTCAGGTGGTCGCCATGTGCGGCGATGGCGGTTTTAGCATGTTGATGGGCGATTTCCTTTCGGTAGTGCAGATGAAACTGCCGGTGAAAATTATCGTCTTTAATAACAGCGTGCTGGGCTTTGTGGCGATGGAGATGAAAGCCGGAGGCTACCTGACAGACGGTACTGAGCTGCACGACACCAACTTTGCCCGCATTGCCGAAGCGTGCGGAATTACGGGTATTCGTGTAGAAAAAGCCTCTGAAATCGATGAAGCCCTGCAACGCGCCTTCTCCATCGACGGTCCGGTGTTGGTGGATGTGGTGGTCGCCAAAGAAGAGTTAGCCATTCCACCGCAGATCAAACTCGAACAGGCCAAAGGTTTCAGCCTGTATATGCTGCGCGCAATCATCAGCGGACGCGGTGATGAAGTGATCGAACTGGCGAAAACGAACTGGCTAAGGTAAAAAGGGTGGCATTTCCCGTCATAATAAGGACATGCCATGAATGATTTACGCAGTGATACCGTAACCCGACCGAGCCGCGCCATGCTCGAAGCGATGATGGCCGCCCCGGTTGGGGACGACGTTTACGGAGACGACCCTACCGTTAATGCTTTGCAGGACTATGCAGCAGAGCTTTCCGGTAAAGAAGCCGCCATTTTTCTGCCTACCGGCACTCAGGCCAACCTGGTCGCTCTGCTCAGTCACTGCGAACGTGGCGAAGAGTATATTGTCGGTCAGGCCGCGCATAACTATCTGTTTGAAGCCGGTGGCGCAGCGGTGCTGGGCAGTATTCAGCCGCAACCCATCGACGCTGACGCCGACGGCACGCTGCCGCTGGATAAAGTGGCGATGAAAATCAAACCCGACGATATCCATTTCGCCCGCACCAAATTACTCAGTCTGGAAAACACCCACAACGGCAAAGTGCTGCCGCGTGAATACCTGAAAGAAGCATGGGAATTTACCCGCGAGCGCAATCTGGCGCTGCATGTTGACGGTGCGCGCATCTTTAACGCCGTGGTGGCTTACGGCTGCGAACTGAAAGAGATCACGCAATATTGTGATTCGTTCACCATTTGCCTGTCGAAAGGTCTTGGGACGCCAGTCGGTTCATTACTCGTCGGTAATCGTGATTACATTAAACGTGCCATTCGCTGGCGGAAAATGACAGGTGGCGGGATGCGCCAGTCCGGCATTCTGGCTGCTGCCGGGATGTATGCGCTGAAAAATAACGTCGCACGCTTGCAGGAAGATCACGACAACGCCGCCTGGATGGCGGAGCAACTGCGCGAAGCGGGCGCGGATGTAATGCGTCAGGACACTAATATGCTGTTTGTTCGCGTCGGCGAAGAAAATGCTGCCGCGTTAGGCGAATACATGAAAGCGAGAAACGTACTGATTAACGCCTCGCCGATTGTCCGCCTGGTGACCCATCTTGACGTCTCGCGCGAACAACTGGCAGAAGTCGCCGCCCACTGGCGCGCATTCCTGGCGCGTTAAGGAGGGAGACGTGCCGCAACGCATTTTAGTTCTTGGTGCCAGTGGCTACATTGGTCAACATCTGGTGCAGGCACTCAGCCAGCAAGGGCATCAGATCCTGGCGGCGGCACGTCATGTCGACAGGCTTGCAAAGCTGCAACTGGCAAACGTCAGTTGCCATAAAGTCGATCTCAGCTGGCCGGATAACCTTCCGGCCCTGTTACAGGATATCGATACCGTCTATTTTCTGGTGCACAGCATGGGCGAAAGCGGCGATTTTATCGCTCAGGAGCGCCAGGTGGCTCTCAACGTCCGCGATGCGCTACGTGAAGTACCAGTTAAGCAATTAATCTTTCTCAGTTCGTTGCAGGCCCCGCCACATGAGCAGTCGGATCATCTGCGTGCTCGTCAGGCTACGGCGGACATTCTTCGTGAAGCGAATGTACCAGTGACCGAACTTCGGGCCGGAATTATCGTTGGCGCAGGTTCCGCAGCGTTCGAAGTGATGCGCGATATGGTTTACAACCTGCCAGTGTTAACGCCGCCACGCTGGGTTCGTTCACGCACCACGCCCATCGCGCTGGAAAACTTGCTGCACTATCTGGTGGCGCTGTTAGATCATCCGGCCAGCGAACACCGCATCTTCGAAGCCGCCGGACCAGAGGTGCTCAGTTATCAGCAACAGTTTGAACATTTTATGGCGGTGAGCGGTAAGCGCCGCTGGTTGATCCCCATCCCCCTCCCCACTCGCTGGATTTCGGTGTGGTTTCTTAATGTGATTACTTCCGTACCGCCCACCACCGCCAGGGCGTTGATTCAGGGGCTGAAACACGATCTGCTGGCGGATGACACAGCGCTACGTGCACTCATCCCACAACGGCTGATCGCTTTCGATGACGCGGTACGTAGCACGTTGAAAGAGGAAGAAAAACTGGTCAACTCCAGCGACTGGGGCTACGACGCTCAGGCCTTTGCCCGCTGGCGACCTGAGTACGGTTATTTCGCCAAACAGGCGGGGTTTACCGTTAAAACGTCCGCCAGCCTTGCGGCTTTATGGCAGGTAGTGAACCAAATCGGCGGTAAAGAGCGTTATTTCTTTGGCAATATTTTGTGGCAGACACGGGCGTTGATGGACCGTGCGATCGGTCATAAATTAGCGAAAGGCCGTCCGGAGCGCGAATATTTGCAAACTGGCGATGCGGTGGATAGCTGGAAAGTCATTGTCGTTGAACCGAAAAAGCAACTTTCGTTGTTATTTGGCATGAAAGCACCGGGGCTGGGACGACTGTGTTTTACCCTGGAAGATAAAGGCGACTATCGTACTATCGATGTCCGCGCTTTCTGGCATCCGCACGGTATGCCGGGGCTGTTTTACTGGTTATTGATGATCCCCGCGCATCTGTTTATTTTTCGCGGAATGGCAAAACAAATCGCCAGACTGGCAGAACAAAGCACAGATTAATCGACAAAACCTGCGTTATTCTTTCATGTTTCCCATTGCATCATGGGGGAAATCACGGAAGAATGCGCACGTCATTTTCTCAACAACAGTGGATTGATATGAAGGTACTGGTTACCGGCGCCACCAGCGGCTTAGGTCGAAACGCGGTAGAGTTTTTATGCCAGAAAGGCATCAGCGTGCGAGCGACCGGTCGCAACGAGGCAATGGGTAAATTGCTGGAAAAAATGGGCGCAGAGTTTGTTCCGGCGGATCTGACCGAGCTGGTCTCATCACAAGCTAAAGTGATGCTCGCGGGCATTGATACGCTGTGGCACTGCTCCAGCTTTACCTCGCCCTGGGGGACACAACAGGCTTTCGATCTGGCTAACGTTCGCGCCACTCGCCGCCTGGGTGAATGGGCTGTCGCCTGGGGTGTGCGTAACTTTATTCATATCTCTTCCCCCTCCCTGTACTTCGATTATCACCACCATCGCGATATTAAAGAAGATTTTCGCCCACACCGCTTCGCCAACGAGTTTGCCCGCAGCAAAGCAGCCAGCGAAGAAGTGATCAATATGCTTTCGCAGGCGAATCCACAAACGCGCTTTACTATTCTGCGCCCACAAAGTCTGTTCGGACCGCACGATAAAGTCTTTATCCCCCGTCTTGCGCATATGATGCACCACTACGGCAGCATTCTGTTACCGCATGGCGGCAGTGCGCTGGTCGATATGACGTACTATGAAAATGCCGTGCACGCCATGTGGCTGGCAAGCCAGGAAGCCTGCGATAAGCTACCTTCCGGGCGTGTGTACAACATCACCAACGGCGAGCATCGCACACTGCGCAGCATCGTGCAGAAGCTGATCGACGAGTTGAATATTGACTGTCGTATTCGTTCCGTCCCTTACCCGATGCTGGATATGATCGCCCGCAGCATGGAGCGTTTAGGCCGCAAGTCAGCAAAAGAGCCGCCGCTGACCCACTACGGCGTCTCCAAGTTGAATTTTGACTTTACGCTGGATATTACGCGTGCACAGGAAGAGTTAGGTTATCAGCCAGTCATTACCCTGGATGAAGGTATCGAGAAAACTGCCGCCTGGCTACGCGACCACGGAAAACTGCCGCGCTAATCCTGCCCGTATTTCTCCAGCAACGCTTCGGCAATTGCCTGAGTTTCTGCATCCGCTTCGCCGTTGTATAACGTCGGGCGGAAATGCATCTGGAACGCCATAATCACGCGCCGCTGCTCGCGCGGTGTCATATCAGGTTTAACGTCATAACCGTAGCGCGCCAAAAGCTCCAGCAATGACGCGGTATCTACCGGTGTGTGCGGCGCGCGCCCGGCAAGGTAAAAGTTCACCCGCTGCGCATCCGGCCAGGCACCAATCCCCTGCTGCGCCAGTTGCTGCCAGGGAAATAATGGCCCCGGATCGTCTTTGCGCTGCGGTGCGATATCCGCATGTGCCACTACGTTTTCCGGCTTGATGTGATAACGGGCAATAATATCTTTCGCCAGTGGAATAAGCGCCTGAATCTGTGCCGGTTCAAACGGGGCAAAATATTTCACTCCCGCCGATTTCTGCCAGCCACGGTTTTCCAGCTCAATGCCAATAGAGGTGTCGTTAAGGCGAGTTGCCCCGCGCCAGGCGCTAATCCCCGCATGCCAGGCCAGTTCTTGTTCCGGCACCAGTTGCCAGATGCGCGGTTTACCGTTGTATCGCGGTGGCACCGCAGGGACCAGATAATGCGAGCTGACCTGCTTATTGGTCAGTGTCGCCAGTGAGCTATCAAAATCATCTGCGGTGTAGTGGATCACCAGCACTTTAATGCGCGGATACGCCGCCTGCGCCTGGCGTCGGGTATCAAGCTGATATCCCTCTTTCTCGACAATGCCTTTTTCGCCCGCACACCCTGCCAGTAACAGAGCGGCAGCGACCAGCCAGAAGACTCTTCTCATCGACGCGTTTTCACCGCCGTACCGCTGACGCTAACCATCAGCATACTGCCGTTTTGCCCGACCGTTTCGTAGTCGATATCAATACCGACTACGGCATCGGCCCCCAGCGCCCGCGCCTGGGAGCCGAGCTCCTCAAAGGCGATCTCCCGCGCTTTACGTAGCTCTTTTTCGTAGGCACCGGAGCGTCCGCCAACGATATCGCGGATACCGGCAAAGAAATCACGGAAAATATTGGCACCTAAAATCGCTTCGCCGGTCACCACACCGCAATATTCAACGATGGTCTGGCCTTCCAGAGTTGGGGTTGTAGAAAATTGCATGATCGATCTCCTTGTTTGTTAAGCCTTCGATCTCTAAAGCATTATCGGACTGATATGCCATGTTGGGAAGAAGGTTTTGATCAGTTTAGGAAATCATCTCATTGTGTCAAAAACAGGTACATAAGCCTGTACAATTATCTGTTTCGTAACCGGATATTGGTTTCATTATGGAGCACCGCTTACCTGCCCTATTATGTTGTGCCGGCAATATTAATGAGTGGGAAGAGTCAACTTATATTGTAAATGATTCCTAAAGTCTTCCCCATCTTGCGCCTGAGGTATATACCGCTGGATTGCTTTTTGGTCAGCCGCCGCAAAACAAGAAAGTAATAAGATCTCAATGCTTTTGTCATTAATATAAGCGAAGATCATTCTTGCAAATTCGTATATAAACGCCCGATCCTGAGCGCTTAATAGTTTAATACAATATTTATTTTTAAGAGAATAAAGTATTTCAAGGAAAGCATCCGCAGCAACCTTCACGTTATTCCCGGCGATCATATTATATATATCTCTTGCACAGATAGAGTACAGAGAGAGTAAACAGCCATACAAATAATCATTTATTAACTCTTTTGTCCATTTTACTGGCAACCATGGTTTTATCTTGAC
>NZ_JAYQWM010000096.1:0-11748 GCF_036662595.1 Escherichia sp. Lx600-2
AAAACCACATAAAACATACAGAATATAACCACTTGTTTATATTGATTTAATAATTATTAATTGTGAAGCGCATCGCAAAAGCAGGTTAATAAACATTGACCTTTTTGTTAACCATTCCTAGCATTAATGTTAAATAAATATGATTCACCATTCAAAAATTACATTTAATTTTCGAATCACTTAATGGAAAAATCAATGAGCGAGCAAAATCAGGCTAACTTCGAAGCCAAAATCGAAGCCGATATTTCCATCGAGCCCAAGGACTGGATGCCCGATGCTTATCGGCAGAACCTTATCCGCCAAATAGGCCAACATGCCCATTCGGAAGTGATTGGCATGTTACCGGAAGCAAATTGGTTAACACGCGCACCAACACTGCGCCGCAAAGCTATCTTACTGGCCAAAATTCAAGATGAAGCAGGGCATGGTCTATATCTGTATAGCGCAGCAGAAACCCTCGGTTGCTCTCGCCAAGACATTTACCAAAAACTACTTGATGAAAAAATGAAGTATTCCTCCATTTTCAATTATCCCACATTAAGCTGGGCTGACATTGGTGTAATTGGTTGGTTAGTCGATGGGGCAGCCATTGTAAACCAAGTGGCTCTGTGCCGCGCATCATATGGGCCATATGCACGCGCCATGGTGAAAATTTGTAAAGAAGAAAGTTTCCATCAACGTCAAGGTTATGAAGCAGTTATGGCGCTTGCACAAGGAAGTGAAGAACAAAAAGCAATGCTGCAAGATGCAATAAACCGCTTTTGGTGGCCTGTACTGACAATGTTTGGCCCAAATGATTCAGACTCACCGCATAGCGCACAAAGTATGGCTTGGAAAATCAAGCGCTTCAGTAATGATGAATTACGCCAAAAATTTGTGGATAACACAGTTCCGCAGGTTGAAGCACTCGGCATGACTATTCCTGACCCTGATTTGGTTTGGGATGAAGAACTTGGTCACTACCGATTTGGCGAAATTGACTGGGAAGAATTTTATCAAGTCATTAAAGGTAATGGCATTTGTAATCACGAACGTGTTGGTGCGAAACGCAAAGGATGGGAAGACGGTGCTTGGGTACGTGAAGGCGCAATGGCACATAGTCGCAAACAAAAAGCCGTTAAATCTGCCGCTTAACTCATTTAACCACTTACTGAAAAGGAAAAACCCATGAGCAATCAAGATTGGCCACTGTATGAAGTTTTTGTCCGTAGCAAACAAGGGCTTGCTCATCGCCACGTTGGTAGCTTACACGCGGCCGATGACCAAATGGCGCTGGAAAATGCCCGCGACGCCTACACAAGGCGCAGCGAGGGCTGTTCGATTTGGGTGGTAAAAGCTGCACATTTAATCGCCTCACAGCCCGAAGACAAGAGCACATTTTTTGACCCTGCAGATACCAAAGTCTATCGCCACCCAACTTTCTATACCATCCCTGATGGTATCAAAAACATGTAAGGAGCTTACGATGGATCAACAACAACAGCTCCACCACTACACATTAAGGCTCGGTGATACCCCATTAATTCTTGCACAGCGCCTATGCGAATGGTGTGGCCATGCCCCTGAAATTGAAATTGACCTTGCACTGTCTAATATCGGCTTAGACTTATTGGGGCAAGCTCGTCATTTTTTAAGTTATGCAGCGCAATTAAAAGGGGCCGGATATGATGAGGACACCCTCGCTTTTTTGCGTGATGAAAGGGAATTTAGCAACCTATTACTCGTCGAACAACCGAATAATGACTTTGCCGATACCCTAGTGCGCCAATTCTTTATAGATGCTTATCACGTTCCATTATATGAATCACTGATTCATAGCCACGATAAACAACTCTCAGCGATAGCTGAAAAATCCTTAAAAGAAGCCCTTTATCATTTACGTTTTAGCCGTAATTGGATGATCCGCTTAGGGGATGGTAGCGAAGAGAGTCACAGGAGAATTCAGCGCTCCGTTGATGAATTATGGCGCTTTACCGGTGAACTCTTCCATGCAGACGCTATTGAAGTTGCACTCAGCGAGGTGGGCATAGCCGTTGACCCACGCAGCCTAAAAGAAACTTGGCTAAATACGGTCAATGAAACATTTGCCGAGGCGACACTCAATATACCTGAAAAAGAGGCCTATCGCATCGGTGGTAAGCAAGGTAGCCACACTGAACACTTAGGCCTGTTATTAACACAGCTGCAATTTATGCAACGTGCTTACCCAAATAGCCAGTGGTGACGTGATGGAACAGAGACTGCAACCTAACCAGCTTCAATCCCCCCAAGTTCATGTGATCTGGCAACAGCTTCAGCAAATTCCTGATCCTGAGCTGCCAGCACTCTCTATTACTGATCTTGGCATGATCCGCAATGTGGTACCTAACAAACAAGGGTGGAAAGTTATTTTTACACCTACCTATTCTGGTTGCCCAGCAACTGAATTTTTAATCAATGAAATCAAAACGGTTCTTGGTAAAGCAGGGTTCCAAAATATCGATATTGAAGTGATGCTGACCCCAGCTTGGACAACTGACTGGATGAACCAAGACGCCAAAAGGCGCTTACGGGAATTCGGTATCGCACCCCCGCAAGGAACATCCTGTGAACACCCTGAACACAAAGGTGCTGTCTGTTGTCCACGCTGTGATAGCCAACAAACAGAAAAAATTAGTGAGTTTGGTTCAACAGCCTGCAAAGCATTGTATCGCTGCACTGAATGTTTAGAACCGTTTGATTACTTTAAATGTATTTAGGGGCACCCTCATGACTGTATTCCATCGTTTAAATATTGCCGCTATTGAACGTGACACCCCTGATGCTGTCGCAGTGACATTCAGTGTTCCTGATGCGTTACGCGAGCAATATCATTATCGACCAGGGCAACACCTGACTTTAAAAGCCTCCATTCAGGGGGAAAATTTACGCCGTTGTTATTCTATTTGTAGCTCACCCGATGAAAACACACTGAAAATTGGCGTTAAAGCGATCTACGAAGGTCGGTTTTCCAATTTTATCAACCAACATCTAACTGTCGGTGATAGCCTTGAGGTGATGATCCCTCAAGGGCAATTTGGCTATCAACCTGAGCCGAATACTCAGGCGCACTATCTTGCTATCGCTGCCGGTTCAGGGATCACCCCCCTACTTTCGATTATTAAAGCCACATTACAGACGGAAACCAAAAGTCACTTTGTGTTGATTTATGGTAACCGCAATAGCCGTTCGGTGATGTTTAAAGAAAGCATTGCAGACCTCAAAAACCGGTTTGCACAGCGTTTTCAAGTACTTTACCTATTTAGCCAAGAGCAACAAGATAGCGAGTTATTAAGTGGACGCATCAGCCAACAGCAGCTCAATGCATTAGGTAAAACGTTATTGAATTTTCAACAATTTGACCGCGCTTTTATTTGTGGTCCAGAAAGTATGATGGATGAAGTACACGACACATTAATCAATTATGGTATGCCAAAAGAGTTTGTTCATACCGAGCGCTTTAATACATCCGGTATCAAATTCAAGCCGACCTCCGCCCTCGCCACCGAAACTCGTCAAGTCAGTATCCACCTTGATGGTCGCACAATGAACATCAGTATGGATAGCCAAGATGACAGCATTCTTGATGCCGCTTTACGCCAAGGAGCCGACTTGCCCTATGCCTGTAAAGGTGGGGTTTGCGCAACTTGTAAATGTAAATTGCGTGCAGGAGAAGTCGAAATGGGCGTCAATTATAGCTTAGAGCCTGACCAAATTTCTGATGGTTATATTCTTAGCTGCCAGTCTTGGCCTAAAGGAGATGGCGTCGTTCTGGATTTTGATGTGTAGGAGCCACAATGGAAAACCCTTGGATTTTATCTCACCAAAACAACCGGGTACTGACACTGACACTCAATCGGCCAGAAGTACGCAATGCATTAAGTACCGATTGTTTAGAACTCTTAGTGCAAAACTTAGAGCAAGCAGCAGCCAATGATGAGATTGGCGCGATCGTTATCACTGGGAATTCACGTTTTTTTGCTGCTGGCGCTGATCTTAAAGAATTACAGCAACAAACCGTTGCTAACGCTATCACTGATAGACGACCCCAAGTATGGCAGCGGCTCTCAATGATATCAAAACCTATCATTACCGCTGCTAATGGTTACGCCTTAGGCGCTGGGTTTGAACTACTGCTTGCTAGCGACATCATTATTGCGGGGGAGTCCGCACGTTTCGGCTTGCCTGAAATAACACTCGGTTTAATACCCGGTGCGGGAGGGACACAACGGCTGATCCGCTCCGTTGGTAAGTCTCTTGCCATGCAAATGGTACTCACAGGGGAGCCTATCAATGCAAAACACGCTCTTCAGGCAGGGCTAATTAGCGAAATTTGTGTGGATGAATTAGTTGTTGAACGAGCTCAGAAAATTGCGCAACGCATTGCAATACATGCACCTTTAGCGGTTCGGGCGGCAAAAGCTTCGCTAATTCATTCCCAAGAAAATCATTTGGCTGAAGGTTTACAACTTGAGCGTCAGTACTTTGTCGCCTTAGCCGGCACCGAAGATCGACGCGAAGGGATCGATGCATTCTTTGAAAAACGAAAACCTCAGTTTACAGGGAAATAATTATGACAAACCAAGCGATGATCCTCGCAACGCAAGAGAATGGGGTCCTCACTATTACATTAAACCGCCCCGATCGACTTAATAGCTTTAACGATGAAATGCATCGTCAGCTTAGTGATGCTATCAAGCTTGCGGAACGAGATGAAACGATACGCTGTTTAGTGATCACCGGAGCTGGTAGAGGGTTTTGTGCTGGCCAAGACCTTAACGACCGGAACGTCAGCGTAGGTAACGAAACGCCTGACCTTGGTTTCTCCATTGAAACCTACTATAACCCGTTAATCCGCCGTTTAACCTCTTTGCCAAAACCAATCATCTGCGCCGTTAACGGTGTTGCTGCGGGTGCAGGCGCTGCCATTGCCCTTGCAGGGGATATCGTAATTGCAGCAAAAAGTGCGAGTTTTATTCAATCATTCTGCCGCTTGGGGCTCGTTCCCGATTCTGGTGGAAGCTGGTTTTTGCCCCAACTTGCAGGCCATGCAAGAGCCATGGGAATGGCATTATTAGGCGATAAAATTAGTGCAGAGCAAGCCTTGCAGTGGGGAATGATTTGGCAAGTCACGGAAAACGAAGAGCTATCCGATACCGTAAACCAGTTGGCTATGCATTTAGCTACTCAACCGACTTACGGTTTAGGGTTAATCAAAAAAGCGATTTACGCCGCGGCAACCAATACCCTTGATGAACAACTTGACCTTGAGCGTGATTTACAACGCTTAGGGGGGCGTAGTGAAGACTACCGCGAAGGGGTCAGTGCCTTTTTAAATAAACGCGAACCGCAATTCAAAGGGAGATAACCATGACATTACCTTTGAATACTCGCATCCAGACTGTAGCCGTAATTGGCGCAGGCACCATGGGCATTGGTATTGCGCAAGTGGCAGCTACAGCAGGCTTAACTGTTTTACTGTTTGATGTTAATCAACAGGTATTAACCCAATCAGTATCAGCAATGACCCAACGTTTACGCAAACGGGTTACCCAAGGGAAAGCTGAAGCCAAAGCGACAGAAAGCATCATCGAAAACATTACTGTGGTGCAAAATTTATCTCAATTAGCGAATGCGCAACTGGTCATTGAAGCTATCGCAGAAAAATTAGAGATAAAACAAGCTATTTTTAACGATTTAGAAGCTATTTGTAGCGAAAAAACTATATTTGCAAGTAATACCTCATCGCTCTCAATTACTGCCATTGCCAGTCAATTAAAGCACCCTGAACGCCTTGCTGGGCTGCATTTTTTTAACCCCGCCCCCGTGATGAAGTTAGTCGAAGTAGTTCGTGGGTTAGAAACATCAGACCACGTTATTTCACAATTAAAAATATTGACCAAGTCATTCGGTAAAGTCCCTGTTATTTGCCGTTCTACCCCTGGTTTTATTGTTAACCGAGTGGCAAGACCATTTTACGCAGAAACATTACGAGCCCTTGAAGAGCAAATTGGCAGCCCCGCAACGTTAGATTGCGCAATACGCGATGCAGGTGGATTTGCCATGGGGCCATTACAACTTACTGACTTAATTGGCCATGACATCAACTATGCGGTGACTGAATCGGTGTTTAAAGCCTTCGGCTATGACCCACGATTTCAAACCTCATTAATGCAGTTAGAATTAGTTCAGGCTGGGCATTTCGGTCGTAAATCAAAACAAGGTTTCTATCATTACGATGATAACAAACCGCAACCTAAGCCATTATTTGCAGCAAAAGCCCTTCTTGACCAACCACAACAGGTCAAAGTATGTGGGAATTGGCAAATATTTCCTGAATTTGTGCAGCTTTTATCTGAAAGTGGGATCTCACTCGAAGGATCAACACAACAGCAAGAACAATCCCCAACACTCATTGTTAATGACGTTATTATTATGTTAACAAATGGTGAATCAACATCATCTCATGCGCAAAAGTTGGGGCAAGCTGTCGTGCAATTTGATTTATCTGCTAATTACCTTGCCGCAACGGCAGTCACTCTCAGCTGTGCTGCACAAAATAACGTGCAACAAAACCAGCAAGCAATTGCATTTTTTCAATCGCTTGGGAAAAACGTGATTGTACTACCTGACTACCCTGCACTCTTAGCAATGAGAACTGTTGCGATGTTATGTAATGAAGCGCTGGATGTCGTCAATAAAGGGATAGCAACCACACTGGATACAGATAACGCCATGCGTTTTGGTGTGAATTACCCCAAAGGCCCTTTAGCTTGGGGAGCGCAACTTGGCTGGCAACGAGTATTAACAGTACTTGAGCACTTAACACAGTTTTATGGGGATAGCCGCTATCGGCCCAACCCATTATTAAGGCAGTTAGCTGTAGGCCATCAATCTTTATCTTTCAAGGAGTTGCTATGATTTCCGTACCAAATGTTACCCTTGCTCAACAATCAGCCCACATGATGTACAAAGATGACGCATGCGCAAAAGCTATGGGCATGTCTATTGAAAAAGTAGAGGAAGGTTTTGCGCAACTAAAAATGCCGATTACAGCACAAATGCTAAATGGCCATAAAACCTGTCACGGGGGGCAACTCTTTAGCCTTGCAGATACCGCCTTCGCCTATGCCTGCAACAGCCAAGGGCACGCTGCTGTTGCCTCTATGTGCTCTATCGATTTCATTCGCCCCGGTTTTGAAGGTGATTTACTCACTGCAATAGCGCAAATGAAACATCAAGGTAAACAAAATGGCCTATATGAAGTTGAAATAGTCAACCAAGGCGGCAAAACATTAGCCTTATTTCATGGTCGTTCACATCGGCTGGGGCACCGTCTAGTAGGAGAACCATCATGATTGACGCCTATATTTGCGACGGTGTTCGCACACCTATTGGCCGCTATGGTGGTGCGCTTGCATCATTACGCCCCGATGACCTCGCCACTGTGCCTCTCAAAGCATTAATGGCGCGGCACCCACAGCTAGATTGGTCACTAGTCGATGACATTATTTTAGGTTGCGCAAACCAAGCAGGGGAAGATAACCGCAATGTCGCGCGTATGGCCAGTTTACTGTCGGGCTTACCAGTTTCTGTTTCCGGTACCACCATTAACCGATTATGTGGTTCAGGCCTTGATGCTATTGCGTTTGCGGCAAGAAGTATCAAAGCGGGAGAGTCTGGTTTGATGATTGCAGGTGGCATAGAGTCAATGAGCCGCGCCCCTTTCGTAATGGGAAAACACGAATCGGCTTTCTCACGACAAGCTCAAGTCTTTGATACGACAATTGGCTGGCGGTTTATTAACCCGTTAATGGAACAACAGTTTTCAACTGACTCTATGCCAGAAACAGCTGAAAACGTTGCTGAAACATATCAGATCAGCCGTGAGGACCAAGATGCTTTCGCCCTGCGCAGCCAACAACGTACTGAAGCCGCAAGAATCAAAGGTTTTTTTGCGCAAGAAATAACCCCTGTCACCGTTAAACAACGCAAAAATGAGTTACTTGTCACTGAAGACGAGCACCCTCGTGCGGAAACAACTTTTGAACAACTACAAAAACTAAAAACCCCTTTTCGTGAAAACGGAACGGTCACCGCGGGTAATGCTTCAGGGGTCAATGATGGTGCTGCTGCATTAATCATTGCATCCGAAAGCATTGCTAAGCAGCAAGGGCTTACCCCACGAGCACGCGTTATCGCGACGGCGACTTGTGGTGTTGAACCAAGGTTGATGGGAATTGGCCCACTTCCTGCTGCATTAAAAGCCCTAGAGGTTGCCGGCCTAAGTATAGAGCAAATGGATGTTATTGAATTAAACGAGGCCTTTGCAGCACAAGCACTGGCTGTCTTAAGGGGGTTAGGTTTACCTGACGATGCCCCACATGTTAACCCCAACGGTGGGGCGATATCCTTGGGTCACCCATTAGGTATGAGTGGTGCAAGGCTGGCCATTGCCGCTGTCAACGAACTCCATCGCAAACAAGGTCGCTACGGGTTGTGCACCATGTGCATTGGTGTTGGTCAAGGGATAGCTATGGTTATTGAACGAGTCTAAACAACGTCTTAATACCAATAAAAACAGCCTGAACCCTACACCTGCTCAGGCTAAAACCAGAAACAACATCAATGTGAACTGGTAAATATAATAATTATGAGGACTGGCAATTATGAGCATGATACAAGACAACATCGACCCAATCGAATTTGCCTCACGCGATGAAATCGAGTCATTACAGTATTCTCGGATGAAGTGGACACTCACTCACGCATATGAAAATGTGCCTATGTACCGTAAGAAATTCGACGATGCAGGGGTACATCCTGACGACTTTAAACAACTTAGTGATATCGAAAAATTCCCTTATACAACAAAGCAAGATTTACGTGAAAACTACCCATTTAGTACTTTCGCAGTGCCAATGGACCAAATTATTCGTATTCATGCATCCTCTGGCACGACAGGCCGCCCGACAGTTGTTGGCTATACCCAACGGGATATCGATAATTGGGCTGATTTAATTGCCCGTAGCCTACGCTCAGCGGGGACTGTTCGCGGTGATAAAGTTCATGTCGCCTATGGTTATGGTTTATTTACCGGTGGTCTAGGTGCTCACTATGGTGCAGAGCGCCTTGGTGCTGCGGTGATCCCAATGTCTGGTGGCCAAACAGAAAAGCAAGCGCAACTAATCGCCGATTTTAAGCCTGATGTCATTATGGTAACCCCATCGTATTGCTTAAGTATCATCGATGAGCTTGAAAAAATCATGGGTGGAGATGCTAGTAAGTGCTCACTTAGATTAGGTGTATTTGGTGCGGAACCTTGGACTGAATCACTACGCTCAGAAATTGAAACTCGCCTTGGGATCAAAGCATTAGATATTTATGGTTTATCAGAGGTCATGGGGCCAGGCGTAGCTATGGAGTGTGCTGACGCAGGCGCTAGCGGCCCAACCATCTGGGAAGACCATTTTTACCCAGAAATCATTTCCCCTGATACACTTAAAACACTGGGGGATGGTGAACATGGTGAGTTAGTGTTTACTACCCTGACAAAAGAGGCTATGCCTGTTATTCGCTATAGGACTCGTGACCTGACTCACTTAATGAGCGGGGTAAATCGTAATATGCGCCGTATTGGTAAAATTACTGGTCGCTCTGACGATATGATGATTATACGTGGCGTAAATGTCTTCCCTTCCCAAATTGAAGAACAAATTATGCAATTCAAAGAGCTATCTCCACATTACCAATTAGAAATTGGTCGCCAAGGTAATATGGATAATTTGTCAGTCCGCGTGGAGCTCAAGCACCCTGAGCAACTTACCTATGATGAGCGCTGCAATATTTGCCATCATTTAAAACATCGTATCAAATCGATGGTAGGGATTAGCACCCGGATCAGTATTGTCAATTGCGGTGATATCCCCCGCTCCCAAGGTAAAGCGGAGCGTGTTATTGATACTCGAATTGCGATTTAATTCAACTCATTAAGGCATATTGAAGTTAGCTTATTTGGTATGCCTTAATGCCAAAAAATAGCACTAATTAAAGGTAATGGAAGACAACTTTTAAATTTATGTCTACTATTCAGTAAGCCTTCTGATACATAAATTTTATAGATGAAATATAAATGGATAATAAACTCAGCCAATTTATACAACATGCCATAGAAAGCCAACCCATTAGCGGGACCTCTCTGATTAGCTCACTCTACGGTGATGCTTTACATCACCGCGGAGGCGAGGTGTGGTTAGGCAGTTTAACCAAACTATTAGAGCCGATGGGGTTTAGCGATCGCTTTGTTCGCACTTCTGTGTTTCGTTTACAAAAAGAAGGCTGGCTAGATGTTGAGAAAATTGGTCGCCGTAGCTACTACCGCATTTCTGAACGCGGGCAAAGCCGATTCCGCCGAGCAGAAAGTAAAATCTACCTTGCTGAACAGCCTGATTGGGATGGGAAATGGGAACTACTATTATTGGAAGCGGCTGATAAAGATGAAAAAACCAGGCTAAAAAAAGAACTTAGCTGGCTAGGGTTTGGCCAATTTAATACCTCTCTCATGGCAGCACCGAGCTGCGCACAAGCTGATGTTCCTTCTCTATTAAATGAGCTCAATGCCACTGAGCACGCCATCTATTTTCATGCAGATTACCCTTATAGCCGTTCAGAAAAAAACTTGAAAGAGTTAGTATCACAAGCTTGGTCTTTGCAAGAAATATCAGAGCATTACCACCAATTTATTTCATTATTTAGGCCCTTGGCACTACTCCTTAAAGAGAATACTGAGCCACAAATATCCCCAGAACATTGCTTCCAATTACGTTTGTTGTTAATTCACTTCTATCGCCGAGTCACACTAAAAGACCCTTTGTTGCCTGATGAACTGCTTCCAGCACAATGGGAGGGCCATATTGCTCGCCACCTTTGTACCAATATTTACCAACGAATTGACCAAGCCGCAACACAATATGTTTCAGAACGATGTGAAACCACGGTAGGGGAACTTCCTCAACCTTCGAGCGCCTACTATCGGCGTTTTGGCGGAGTTTTAAGAGATATCGCCGCCTAAACTTACATTAAAGGAGCCTATATGCCTTTTTATCAAATTGATGGTATTACACCTGTCGTCAGCACTGAAAGCTTTGTTCACCCTACCGCGGTTGTCATTGGTGACGTAATCATTGGCAAAAATGTCTATATCGGCCCCAATGCCAGCTTACGAGGTGATTTTGGCCGCTTGATCATTAAAGATGGTGCCAATATTCAAGATAATTGCATCATGCATGGGTTTCCACAGTACGAAACCATCGTCGAAGAAGAAGGGCACATCGGTCATGGTGCGGTTTTGCATGGTTGCCATATCAAACGTAACGCTTTAATCGGTATGAATAGCGTGATTATGGATGGAGCAGTAATTGGTGAAAACTCAATTGTGGGCGCCTGTGCCTTTGTAAAAGCTGAGGCCATATTTCCAGAAAATAGCTTGATTGTTGGAACGCCTGCCAAAGTGTTACGTGCGTTATCAGACAAAGAAATTGCTTGGAAAAGCAGTGGGACAAAAGATTACCAAAATTTAGTGATCCGCTGCCTAAGTACCTTTAAAGAAGTTGCCCCTTTACAGGAAGTTGAAACCAACCGTCCTAAACTTAGCTTTGAGAACATCATTCCCAAATCTCAGCTATAGAATGAAAAAGGAGCAAACCTATTTGCTCCCTCTTTTGGGCCAAA
>NZ_JAYQWM010000097.1:0-11467 GCF_036662595.1 Escherichia sp. Lx600-2
CTCCTGCAGCTCACGGTAACTGATGCCGTATTTGCAGTACCAGCGTACGGCCCACAGAATGATGTCACGCTGAAAATGCCGGCCTTTGAATGGGTTCATGTGCAGCTCCATCAGCAAAAGGGGATGATAAGTTTATCACCACCGACTATTTGCAACAGTGCCCATCGGCGTAGTAGTGGATGTGGTCGATGACAAAGCCGGTGCGGGTCAGCGTGCGCCGGAGGATCGGCAGAAAATCGACCAGGAACGAAGTAGCGCGTGTGACGACGGCCGGTACGCCGACACGCGCCACGGCCTCGGCCCAGCGCGCGGCCGGCGGTTGGAGCAGGCCGTTGTGCACCGAACCGTGGTAGGTGCCGACCGCCAATGTGAGCCAGCGCTCTAGCTCGCGCAGCGTCAGGGCGGCCTTGTTTTCGGAATCGTAGTCGCCGCGCTGGTCAGGGTTGGAGAAGGTCGTTCCCGGCAGTTCGTCGTGAATCATCTGCATCGCCGTGCCGATGATCCGTTCCACGATGCCGCCATAGTGCGGCTGTCCCAGCGGGCGATAGTCCAGCCGGATGCCATGCTGCTCGCAACCCCGGCGCAGGGCCTCGCTCTTGAACTCGGCCGCGTTGTCTAGGTAGAGCAGCAAGGGCTTGCCGCTCATCTGCCAATCCATTTCCACGTTCAGTCCTTCCAGCCAAGGGCGCTTGTCGCAGGCGACATGCACGAGGCACAGGCCAACCGAAACGGCAGACGGCGCTTCCAGCGTGACGACCATGCCGAGCACGCAGCGGGTGAACACGTCGATGGCGAGGGTCAGGTACGGGCGGCCAATAGGTTGCCGGTCGCGGTCATCGACCACGATCAGGTCGATGACCGTATGGTCTATCTGCACCTGCTCCAGCGGCGCGGTCACGGCAGGAGGCTCGCCGCCCACACCTTGTAGGTCACGAGCGGCATCCTGGCCTTCCCGCCGGCGGATGACCTTGCGCGGGTCAAGGCTAGCGATCCGTAAGGCCACGGTATTGCGCGCCGGCACTCGCAGTTTTTGAGCCTTGCACACCTGAGTGACTTCGCGGTGAAAGGCCGCTAGGCTGCGCTTCTGCTTGGTCAGGAACCGCTTTTGCAGTAGCTCGTGGATGACGCGCTCGACCGGTTCCGGCAAGCGCCCCTTACCTTTACCTCCACCGGACTGGCCGGGCACCAGATCCGTCACGAGGCCGCTGCCTTGCCGGGCACGCCGGATCAGAACGTATACCTGGCGCCGAGACAAGCCCAGCGCCTGAGCCGCCATATCGGCCGCTTCGTGCCCGACCGTCTCCGACTGCGCCAACGGACTGATGATCTCCGCACGACGGCGCGCACGCTCCCAAGCCTCATCAGGCAGAGTGGCCACGCCTTGTTCTGGAATCCGTGGGGTGTCCGTCGCCATGCTCACCTCGCTTTGGTGCACACGAGTATTGAGCATAGTCGAGATTGGTGCAGATCACTTCTGATATTGAACTGTCAGGAGCTGGCTGCACAACAGCCATTACGCCCAATCAACTGGTGCAGTCGTCTTCTGAAAATGACATCCATGCCCAGCCCGTGCGCGAGCTGGATCACCGCCCGCACGATAGTTTGGTCACGGGCATCATCCGGGAGCCTGGCGACAAAGGATTGGTCGATTTTCAATGTGGTGATGGGGCAGCATTTCAGATGTTGCAGGCAGGAATAGCCGGTGCCGAAGTCGTCGGCGGCGAAGCGCACGCCGATGGCGCGCAAGGCGTCGAAACTGGCGAACAGGGCTGGATTGCCGAATGCGACCGATTCGGTCAGTTCGATCTCCAGAAGCTCGGCGGGCAGGGCCATATCGGCCAGCACCCGCTTTACCTCGTCGTCGAACGTTGGCCCAACCTGGCTGGCGGACACATTGATGGCAAGACGGAACGGTTGCCATGCCGGTCCTTGCCACTTGTGCATCTGGCGACAGGCCTCGCCCAGCACCCACGCGCCTATTTCCGGCATCAGGCCGAACGACTCGGCCAGCGGCAGGAACTGGCCGGGCGGCAACAGGCCAAGCCTCGGATGCCGCCAGCGCATCAACGCTTCCGCGCCAGCGATCCGGTGATCGCGCAGATCGACCAGCGGCTGGTAATGCAGGTCAAGCTGTCCGCGCGCCGCCGCCTGCGCCAACTCGGCCGCCGTCCATCCGGCGGGCTGCGAACTCGTCATGATCCGCCCCGGAAGGCGCGCAGCAGCCGCGTTACGGCCAGAACGAACAAGCCGGTCAGCGCGAGCGCGGCAACACCCCAATGCTCGCCAAGGAAGGCACCGGCGGTCGTCCCGGCCAGCACGGCGGCGAGAATCGGCAGATGGCAGGGGCAGGTCAACACGGCCAGCGCACCCCACAGGTAGCCGGAAACGGGTTGGCGCGTCTCGGGCGGCAGTTTGTCAGGGGCGTTCACGGCAATGCCTCCTCGTGCGCCCGCTCGGCTGGCATGGAGGCCAGTTGCGCGTCCAGATGGGCCAACGCCGCGCGCCGCCGCTCGACCAACTGGCGCAGCACGGCAAGCTGCGCTGCGGCTTGTGCGCCGTCCGCTGCGTCGAGCGCACGGCACAGCCGCGCCAGGGCATCCAGGCCGATACCCGCCTCGAAGGCCGCGCGCACGAAGCACAGCCGTTGCAAGGCCGCATCGTCGAACACGCCGTAGCCGCCCGTGGTGCAGGCCACCGGCCGTAACAAGCCGCGCACCAGGTAGTCGCGCACGATATGTACGCTCACCCCAGCGTTATGGGCCAGTTGCGATACCGTGTAGGCGCTCATCGCACACCTCCTTGTCCTCACCCGGCGCAGCAGGAAAGCTGCTTCACATCCTTGTTGAAGGTCTGCGCCGCGAGCTTCAACCCTTCGACCATCGTCAGGTAGGGGAACAACTGGTCGGCCAGTTCCTGCACCGTCATCCGGTTGCGAATCGCCAGTGCGGCCGTCTGGATCAGTTCGCCCGCTTCCGGGGCCACTGCCTGCACGCCGATCAGTCGTCCGCTGCCTTCTTCAACCACCAGTTTGATGAAGCCGCGCGTGTCGAAGTTGGCGAGCGCGCGCGGCACGTTGTCCAGCGTTAGCGTGCGACTATCAGTTTTGATGCCGTCATGGTGCGCTTCCGCCTCGCTGTAGCCTACGGTCGCCACTTGCGGGTCGGTGAACACCACGGCCGGCATCGCGGTCAGGTTCAGGGCCGCGTCACCGCCGGTCATGTTGATCGCGGCGCGAGTGCCGGCCGCTGCCGCCACATAGACGAACTGCGGCTGGTCGGTGCAGTCGCCTGCGGCGTAGATGTGTTCCACGCTTGTACGCATGCCGGGGTCGATGACGATAGCGCCTTGCGGGGTGAGCGTGACGCCCGTCGCATCCAGTGCCAGCTTGCGTGTGTTGGGCGCGCGGCCGGTGGCGACCAGCAGCTTGTCGGCGCGCAGTTCGCCGTGCGCCGTGGTGAGCACGAATTCGCCGTCCCCTTCACCATTGATATACGCGACCTGGCTGGCCTGGGTGTGTTCCCTCACCTCGATGCCCTCCATGCGGAATGCGGCCGTGACGGCTTCGCCTATAGCTGGGTCTTCGCGGAAGAACAGCGTGCTGCGAGCCAGGATCGTCACCTTCGCTCCGAGTCGGGCGAACGCCTGCGCCAGCTCCAGCGCCACCACTGATGAGCCAATCACGGCCAGGCGCTTAGGAATCGTCTCGCTGACCAGCGCTTCAGTGGAAGTCCAGTACGGAGTGTCTTTCAGGCCGGGAATCGGCGGCACGGCCGGGCTCGCGCCGGTGGCGATCAGGCAGCGGTCGAATGCCACCACGCGCTCGCCGCCGTCGTTGAGTTGCACGATCAGGTTGCGATTGTCCTTAAAGCGGGCGGAGCCGTGCAGCACAGTGATCGCCGGATTGCCCTCCAAGATGCCTTCGTACTTGGCGTGGCGCAGTTCATCGACGCGGGCCTGCTGCTGGGCCAGCAGCGCCGTGCGCTGGATGGTCGGCGTGGTAGCGGCGATGCCGCCATCGAACGGGCTTTCCCGGCGCAGATGGGCGATATGGGCGGCGCGGATCATGATCTTGGACGGCACACAACCGACATTGACGCAGGTGCCGCCGATGGTGCCGCGCTCGATCAGCGTGACACGTGCGCCTTGCTCGACGGCCTTCAGCGCCGCTGCCATCGCGGCCCCGCCGCTGCCGATGACGGCGATATGCAATGCGCCGCTGCTACCCGTCTTGTCGTTTCTGCCCAGCAGATCGCGCATCTTGTCGAGCAATCCGCCCGGCGTCGAAACTGAGGGGGCATCGGCCAGCGTGGCCCGATAACCGAGTCCAGCTACAGCGGCCGTCAGCGCGTCGGGTGACGTGCCGACCTCAATGGCGAGCTTGGCGCTGCCCTTGGCGTAGGAGACATCCGCTGATTGCACGCCGGGCACTTTCTCCAGGGCGTCCTTGACATGCACTGCGCACGAGTCGCAAGTCATGCCGGTGATTTTGAGAGTGCTCATACCATCGTTCCTTATTCGTGTGGGCCGCCGTGTCGCACGGTCAGCCGTCTTTCACAAGCGCTTGGCGGGGAGTTCGCAGCCGTCCGGTCCGCAACGGCGATGCGCCGGCGACACGAAGTCCCAGATCGACACCCCAATCATCAAGGCCAGGCCGACGTACATCAGGTTCGCCGTCCACCAGTTGCCGAGCAGCCAGACCGTGGCCGCAAACACGATGGCCGGGCCGATCATGCCGAGCAGACTGCGCAGCCATTGCCGATGACTGAACCAACCCAGCGCGTTCGCCAGGAAGGCCAGCGCGGCAAACAGCGGCAGCAGGCGGCTGATGAACAGTCCCTCGTACTGGCTCAAGAAGCCCAGCCCGATGGCCGCGCCGAAGCTGGCGAGGGCTGGAAAGCAGGCGGCGCAGCCCATCGCGGAAACGACGCTGCCGAGCGCGCCGGTTTTATCGGCAATGCGTGTCATCAGTCCCATGAAGCGGCTCTCGCTGTTGTCGTTGGCTTGCTGGCTCACTGCTTGACGCTGGACGGATAGCCGGCGTCTGCGGTGGCCTTGGTCAGCTTCTGTACGCTGGCCTTGGTGTCGTCAAAAGTGACGACGGCCTCGCGCTTCTCGAAGCCCACATCGACCTTGCTCACGCCTTCGACCTTGGAGAGCGCTTTCTTGACTGTGATCGGGCAGGCGGCGCAAGTCATGCCGGGAACCGCTAGCGTGACGGTCTGGGTAGCGGCCCACACCGGGGCAACAGCGGCGGCGAGGGCAAGGGAGGCAAACAGTTTCTTCATGATGAACTCCTGGTTAATAGAAAAATGGAACGACATAGGGAAATCCAAGCGCGACCAGGACCAGCACGGCCACGATCCAGAAAATCAGCTTGTAGGTGGCGCGCACCTGCGGAATCGCGCAGACCTCACCTGGCTTGCATGCCTGCACGGGCCGGTAAATCCGCTTCCAGGCGAAGAACAGCGCCACTAGCGCCGCGCCGATGAACAACGGTCGATAGGGTTCCAGCACCGTCAGGTTGCCGATCCAAGCACCGGAGAAGCCCAGGGCGACCAGTACTAGCGGCCCCAGGCAGCAGGTCGATGCAAGAATGGCGGCCAGCCCGCCGGCGAAGAGCGCACCGCGCCCGTTTTGTGGTTCAGACATACGTTGGCCCTTTTGAATTTGGATTGGATAGCGTAACCTTACTTCCGTACTCATGTACGGAGTCAAGCGATATGGAAAATAATTTGGAAAACCTGACCATTGGCGTTTTTGCCAAGGCGGCCGGGGTCAACGTGGAGACAATCCGCTTCTATCAGCGCAAGGGCCTGTTGCGGGAACCGGACAAGCCTTACGGCAGCATCCGCCGCTATGGGGAGGCGGACGTGGTTCGGGTGAAATTCGTGAAATCGGCACAGCGGCTGGGGTTCAGTCTGGACGAGATTGCCGAGCTGTTGCGGCTCGACGATGGCACCCACTGCGAGGAGGCCAGCAGCCTGGCCGAACACAAGCTCAAGGACGTGCGCGAGAAGATGGCCGACTTGGCGCGCATGGAAACCGTGCTGTCTGAACTCGTGTGCGCCTGCCATGCACGAAAGGGGAATGTTTCCTGCCCGTTGATCGCGTCACTACAGGGCGAAGCAGGCCTGGCAAGGTCAGCTATGCCTTAGCGTGCTTTATTTTCCGTTTTCTGAGGTGCCCCCGTCCAGCTTGGCCCGATGCGAGTCCGTGAGTGGTTCGACCAGGGCGCGGTAGACCCGCCGATTGGCTCGCGCAATGGCTTCCGAGCAGGCCCGGTCAATCACGCTCAGCGCCGGCAGGATGCGTCGTTTCTGCCGTAGGCTCTCCAGGGCCTGACCGGCCAGCAGCAAGCCTTTGTCGGTCTGCTGGGCCAGCTCGGTTAGCTCGCGCACCAGGGCGCGGAAGTCGGACAGGCCGAACGGGGCCAGTTGCAGGTAGGTGCGCAGTTCCTGGGCATGCTCGCGACGGGTCACGTCGCGCTCGCCGTACTTTGCCCAGCTCGCCGGCTCGGCCTGGACTTGCTTCGCCACCCACAGGATGACCGGCTCGGGCAGCTCGCTGTCGGTTCCCAGCGCGTAACCGGGGTAGCGCAGCAGGCAGAGCTGCACGGCGAAGCCGAGGCGGTTGGCGTCGCCGCGTCGCTGGCGGATCAGCGACAGGTCGGAGTCGTTGAAGGTGTAGTAGCGGATCAGGTCATCCTGGCTTTCCGGCAGCGCAAGCAGGGTGTCCCGCTCCGTGGCCGAGAGGATCAAGCGACGCGGCATGTGTCAGTCGTCCGTGCGGAGGTACTGGTAGAGGGTTTCCCGGCTGATGTTGAACTCGCGGGCAAGCTGCGCCTTGGGCTCGCCGGCCGTCGCTCGCTGCCGCAGGGTAGCAGCCTGCTCATCGGACAGGGCTTTCTTGCGGCCCCGGTACGCGCCACGCTGCTTGGCCAAGGCGATGCCCTCACGCTGCCGCTCGCGGATCAGGGCGCGCTCGAACTCAGCGAAGGCCCCCATCACCGACAGCATCAGGTTGGCCATCGGCGAGTCCTCGCCAGTGAACACCAGGCCCTCCTTCAGGAACTCGATGCGCACGCCGCGCTGAGTCAGCTTCTGTACCAAGCGACGCAGGTCATCGAGGTTGCGGGCCAGCCGATCCATGCTGTGCACCACCACTGTATCGCCTTCGCGGACGAAGCTCAGCAGCGCTTCGAGCTGGGGGCGCTGGGTGTCCTTGCCCGATGCCTTGTCGGTGAACACCTTGCTCACCTGGGTTTGTTCCAGCTGGCGTTCCGGGTTCTGGTCAAAGCTGCTGACCCGGACGTAGCCGATGCGGTGCCCCTGCACGATGTCTCCTTGGTTGAAGGCGGCTTAAGTGCACTTTCTGTTCCGTTGTGCCTCAAAGCCCATTTCTGTCAGGCTGAAATCTATAACCTTCGCGGGCATGTGTCAAAAAATGGGAAAGCAGACTCTATTCTGACGAAGCGGCGCGGCCCTGCCTGACATCAAGTTAGGGTATAGCCTAGATTGACATGCGCGATGCAACCCTTAACTTGCTTGCACCTATCGTTTCCATGCTAGCTTTATCGTAACGCTCAAGAAATTGGGCTTAATGCCGAAAACAATAAAATAAAACAGCCAACCCTTGAGGTTCTTATGCGCCAGAATTTACCAGTGACGGGTCGAAACTTAGAACTCCCAAAAGATGCCAATATTCTTTCGACTACCTCCCCTCAAAGCCATATCACGTACGTTAATCCTGACTTCATTAAAATCAGTGGTTTCACTGAGGAAGAACTATTAGGCCAGCCTCACAACATCGTAAGACACCCAGATATGCCGCCTGCTGCATTTGAGCATATGTGGAGTACATTAAAATCTGGCCGCTCATGGATGGGGCTAGTAAAAAATCGCTGTAAAAATGGCGACCACTATTGGGTAAGTGCTTATGTAACGCCAATAGCTAAGAATGGTTCGATTGTTGAATACCAGTCTGTAAGGACCAAGCCTGAACCTGAGCAGGTTTTGGCTGCGGAAAAATTATATGCTCAATTGAGAAGCGGGAAGGCCGCGAGGCCGAAATTGGCTGCTAGCTTTTCCGTGAAAATACTCTTGCTCATATGGGGTAGTATTATATCAAGCGCAATGGCTGCCGGCATGCTTACTGATACATCAATAAGCAGCTTATTGTTAGCCACTTTAATGTCAGGAAGCTTAAGCTCTGTTAGTGTTTTGGCTATTCTCTCTCCTCTTGGAAGACTGGTTGAAAGAGCCAGGAATATTTCCAATAACCCATTAAGTCAATCCCTCTACACTGGGCGCACCGATGAGTTTGGCCAAATAGAGTTTGCTTTACGAATGATGCAAGCTGAAACAGGCGCCATAGTAGGTCGCATAGGTGATGCATCAAATCGGCTTAGCGAACACACCCGAGGCCTACTAAAGGATATTGAGTCAAGCAATGTACTTACAGTTGAGCAGCAGGCAGAGACAGATCAAATAGCAACGGCAGTAAACCAAATGGTGGCAAGCATTCAAGAGGTTGCGAGCAATGCACAGCATGCTGCAGATGCGGCCGGAAGAGCAGACACTGAGACGGCATCTGGCCAGCGTCTGGTAGCCCACACAAGCCAGTCAATCACTGCCCTTGAAGGTGAAATTAGGCAAGCCACTCAGGTTATTCATGAGCTTGAAGGTCAAAGTAACGAGATATCAAAAGTTCTTGACGTTATACGAGGGATCGCCGAGCAAACGAATTTGTTGGCACTCAACGCAGCAATTGAGGCCGCGCGTGCTGGTGAGCAGGGGCGTGGTTTTGCTGTTGTCGCCGATGAGGTTCGCAGTCTTGCTGCTCGCACACAGCAATCGACAACGGATATTCAAAGCATGATCAGCGCTCTACAAGAGCGAGCGCAATCCGCTGTTACAGTCATGGAGCAAAGTAGTCGGCAAGCGCACACGAGTGTAGCTCACGCAGAGGAAGCAGCTACAGCTCTTGATGGAATTGGCCAACGCGTTAACGAAATTACCGACATGAACGCGCAAATAGCGACTGCGGTCGAGCAGCAGGGAGCAGTAAGTGAAGACATAAACCGCAGTATTATCAATATACGCGATGCTGCTGATACCAATGTACAGACCGGGCAGAATAATTTGCAAAGTGCGAAATCTGTCGCTCAGTTAACTAGCGCTCTGAGCGAACTGGCAAAACAGTTTTGGGAAAAACGAGGATAACGCTTTTCAGTATCTCGACAGGGATAACTTACTTTACCATCGGTTATCCCTTTTAGCCGCACAAATTTTAGCCATGGCTTTTCAGGAAGTCAGGGCTATCAGAATGGCCTTAGAAAGCCTAGTCAAAGAGCTGTCACGAGAACACCGTTAGCTTAGCGTACGATTTTTTCCGAATTCTGCGGTTCCCCCTTGTTCCGTCTGAAAGTAATCACTATGATTAAATATGATTAACAACTAATCGGATATGCAAATGAAAAACAATACCGCACAAGTAACAAAAGTAATTACTGCGCATGTGCCATTACCTATGGCTGATAAAGTCGACCAGATGGCCGCCAGACTGGAACGGTCCCGGGGCTGGATTATCAAACAGGCGCTTTCTGCATGGCTTGCCCAGGAGGAGGAGCGTAATCGCCTGACGCTGGAAGCCCTGGACGATGTGACATCCGGACAGGTTATCGACCATCAGGCTGTACAGGCCTGGGCGGACAGCCTCGGTACTGACAATCCGTTACCGGTGCCTCGCTGATGGAACTGAAGTGGACCAGTAAGGCGCTTTCTGATTTGGCGCGGTTATATGATTTTCTGGCGCTGGCCAGTAAACCAGCTGCAGCCAGAACGGTGCAGTCCCTGACACAGGCACCGGTCATTCTGTTAACTCATCCACGTATGGGAGAACAGTTGTTTCAGTTTGAACCCAGGGAGGTCAGACGGATTTATGCTGGCGAGTACGAAATCCGTTACGAACTTACTGGCCAGACTATTTATGTATTGCGCCTGTGGCACACACGAGAAAACAGGTAGATTGTGTGTGGGGACAACTTTAACATAGCCTGCAGGTATTAATCCTTGAGCATTGTTATCAGGCCAAATGTTTGATATTCCATTAAATATCCTTGACGTATAGGAAATTGAAAAACCAGACGATACCGCTGTCCACGCCTTATGCCACGTGAGCTCTTCTGCTTTTCCCACCACTCCGGTGTTTTATCTCTCTGCATGGTCGATTCTTATACCGCAACAGGCTGTTTTTTATTCCTGCACCAATTCCCGGGCACACTTAGCCTGCGTCAGGCCAGCATATACCTCAGCAGACTGATATCCCGCGCGTTTTTCTTCAGCCCTGATACATTCAGCCCCGCAAGGGACCGGCGGTATACCATCCGGTTGCCACACAGCACGCATTCGAACGGATCACGACTCAGGAACTGTTTCATCATTTGTGCATAGCACACTTTCGCCACTGCTTCCGGTTTATCCATCCCCAGAGCACGGTACACCTGCGGCAGCTTCTCTCCACACACCCGGTTGGCAAGGAACCCGAAGTACCTCACCATCTTAAAAAACTTCTCCGGGATGTGCTGTTTCAGCCTCGCGACCAGCTCTCGCTGTGTCAGCGTTTCCGTCGCCGTTTCTCCCATTTTGTGGTCCAGGTAACGGAGGCTCAGGCTCGCCCCTCCGTTGTAATGTGCCAGCCGGGAGGCTGCTATCGGCGGCTTCTTCAGATAACGACCCAGGTAGCGCGCCGTATTCCTCCCGCCGGCCGTTTTCTTCGATATGTTTCCAAGCGGACCCCTTATAGGGGGGTGAGGGCCCCCTGGCTCAGCCGGTAATTTTGTTGTCAGGATGAGAGGCGATATGGGGAAACGATATAAAATAACTGCGACAATAATCAAACCCGGTAATATGCCGGTTCAGTGGTTGCGTTACCAGGATTCAGAAATGACATTCGCCGAATGTGAAAAACTGTTTGCACCTGCGAAAGAGCCCGGACGGTATATTCGTGTCAGGCTGGAAGACTTCCGGTGTGAAGTAGTGAAGGCCTGACGCAGCCATACGCCATGTTTATCCCGGCGTAGAACTTTTATGCGGGAACGAGCCTTGTTGGTAAAGACAAAGGCAGCATTGTCGTGCCATGCAGCGTTAAGTTCTTTCCGGACGTACTGTGTCAGTTTTGTCGATGCCCCGGCGCATATTGACGGGTTTTACGACCAGGAATACGTTATCAGTCCTCAGTATGGCAAAAAGCCCGGAAAACATCGGTTAACTGAGAAGGCTGGCAGCACATCCGGATACTGGATTTGCCCCTATATTTCCAGACACCTGTTATCACTTAACCCATTACTGGCCTGCTGCCGTAGATATTCCCGTGGCGAGCGATAACCCAGTGCACTATGCGGATGCCATTCGTTATAATGCTCGAACGCCTCTGCAAGGTTCTTTGCTGCCGTTAACCCGTCTGGTTT
>NZ_JAYQWM010000098.1:0-11433 GCF_036662595.1 Escherichia sp. Lx600-2
TCGGTGGAGCTGCATGACAAAGTCATCGGGCATTATCTGAACATAAAACACTATCAATAAGTTGGAGTCATTACCCGCCAGCAACCGGAGCGTTTTTTCTCTGCCCCCGGAAGTTTTCATTATTCGAATGTACGCGGTGAAAGCTGGCAACATATTACCCGGCAAATTTGTGCGCAATTAGTCGCACAACACCATATTACCGCCGATGAAGCGCAACGGATCATCGCCCGCGAAGGCGAAGGTGAAAACCTGATTGTTAATCGCCTCGCCATCCCACATTACTGGAGCGAACAGGAGCGACGTTTTCGTGGATTTTTTATTACCCTCGCCCAATCAGTTGAGGTGAATAACGAAGTCATTAACCATGTTTTGATCGCCTGCGCCGCCGCCGATGCGCGTCATGAGCTAAAAATATTCAGCTATCTGGCAAGCGTATTGTGTCAGCATCCGGCAGAAGTTATTGCCGGGTTAACAGGATATGAGGCATTTATGGAGTTACTTCACAAGGGGTGAACTGTGTCGGATGCGCCGCATCCGACACTGCATTTATCATCAAAAACGTTTAACGCAGGCTATTATAGTCATCAACCATTTCGTTGTACTCGCGTAACGCTCGTGGAAATGAGTCTTCGACCATCCAGCTTGTGTTTGCATCCTGAAGATGCTCTTTATCCCAGTCAGAGTACGGGACTTTATCTCTGACGCGGCGAACATATTTTTTAGTCTCGAGTTGATACTGGTCTGCCGAATTAATGAACGAGAAATTCATACCGCCTTTATCCGCTTCTTTGGCCTGCGCTACCAGCGTTTCCAGTTCAGAGACTTTCTTCATTGCCGCATCAACATCAAACTTCTCTTGCGATATCAGGTTATTAATTTGTTTCGCTGAAATCATGACTGCCAGAGAGTAGTAGTGGAATGTTTTCCCTTCTCTTTCTTCAATATTTTTCAGTTCCGCAAGCTGGCGCTTATCATTAATTTCCTGAATCGCCGCATGATAAGATTCTGCTACAGGTTCAAAGGCTTCCAGATTTTTTAAGAATGTCTGGTGCAGCGTTTTCCCTTTCGCAAACGCATCGTCTTTATAATTTTCCTGGGTGTAATATTTATCCATTTCGTTAATGGTATTACCCAACGCCACGGCAGCATCAATATAACTCACCGCCACGCCATCAATAGGTTGCAGCGCAGGCGTTAACGCCACGACTCTTTTTATTCCTTTTTGACACTCAGAGAGATTGGATTCACTAATGCCGTAGATGCCATAAACAAGGCTCTCTTTACCCGTTGGCCCCTGTTTAAAATCTTTCAGCCAGTCAGCATAACGCGCCAGACTGTTCTGTACAGGGATCTGTAACTTGTTGTAGCACTTGATATAGACATCCATTTTTTCGTCGAAAACCGCTTGTTCATCGACCACCGGTTGCGCAGGTGTTTCAGGTTTAGCATCTGCTTTTGCAACGGGAGCTTCAGTAGGTTTCGCTTCAGGAGCTGGTGCGGCAGGTTGACTATTGGCAGGCGGGGGCGTTTCTGTTTCGGCTTTTTTATCATCACAACCCGTCAGACCGAGGGCCATGATGGCGACTATAATAGCGGAAGATAATAAATTCCTTTTCATTTAATTGCCTTATAAATATATAGATAAGAGAGTGAACATAATAAATGAAAAAAGAAAACGCCACTACACGCATTTTGTTTATAAATAAAATAATAAAATTCACGAAATGAATAAGTCCTGCAATTTAATATATATCGCAGGACTTATTTTAATTAATTGCTCAAACGCTGCGGATGGGTATAAACCGTTGCCCGACCCGGTTTACAAAAACCTACCAGTGTCAGATTACAGCGCTCAGCCACTTCTACAGCAAGCGTGGTCGCGGCAGACACCGCAAACAAAATCTCTACGCCGCACATCGCCGACTTTTGCACCATTTCATAACTGGCACGACTGGAAACCAGTACCGCACCTTGCTGCCAGCTTTCCCCTTCTTGTGACCGGCGGCCTAACAGTTTGTCCAGCGCCACATGGCGACCCACGTCTTCATGCCCGCCGACCAGTTCGCCAGATGGCAACATCCAGGCAGCGGCGTGAGTACAACCAGTCAGTTGCCCCACTGGCTGAAAATCGTTGAGATGACGTAATGCATCATCCAGTTTGTTGAGATCAAACGTCTGGGTGAACGGTAGCGGCTGCACCGGTTTTCCGATGTCATTAAGTTGCTCCACGCCGCATACGCCACAGCCCGTACGTCCCGCCAGCGCCCGGCGGCGCTCCTTCAACCCCATAAAGCGGCGGCTGGAAAGCTCAATTTGTACTTCAAGACCATTACAGGAAGGAACGACATCCATGCCGAAGATATCGCGCGGACTTTCTATTATCCCCTCGGAAAGCGAAAAACCGAGCGCAAAGTACTCAAGGTCTTTGGGCGACGCCATCATCACCACATGCGAAATGCCGTTGTAGACCAGCGCAACGGGAACTTCTTCCGCGACCTCATCTAACCGTGGGTGTTGTAAATCATCACGCCGCCATAACTCAATTTGACGAACACCTGTGATATTTGTCACATTTTCGATTTCTTTTTGCTGTGTTTTTTTCACTTTCTCTTAACCAGATAAGAACACACACACCAACATTATGGTATTCTGTTACAAACCCTTCCTGGATGGAGGGAAATTGAGCCAATTCTGGACCTTTGCGGCCCCTTCCGCAAAGAAAAATAACTCCCACTCCCTGCACACGCAGCAAGCGAATGTAAATGGGACGTGACAATGTCGAAACAAGGAGCAATCCATGCAGGTCAGCAGAAGGCAGTTCTTTAAGATCTGCGCTGGCGGTATGGCAGGCACCACGGCAGCGGCACTGGGTTTTGCACCCAGCGTAGCACTCGCGGAAACCCGGCAGTATAAACTGCTGCGCACCCGCGAAACCCGTAATACCTGCACCTATTGTTCCGTAGGCTGTGGGCTGTTGATGTACAGCCTCGGTGACGGAGCAAAAAACGCCAAAGCATCTATCTTCCATATCGAAGGCGATCCGGATCACCCGGTCAACCGCGGTGCACTTTGTCCGAAAGGCGCTGGCCTGGTGGATTTCATCCACTCCGAAAGCCGTCTGAAGTTTCCGGAATACCGTGCGCCAGGTTCTGATAAATGGCAGCAAATCAGTTGGGAAGAGGCGTTTGATCGCATCGCCAAACTGATGAAAGAAGACCGCGATGCTAACTACATTGCGCAAAACGCCGAAGGCGTGACTGTTAACCGCTGGCTCTCCACCGGGATGCTGTGTGCTTCCGCGTCGAGTAACGAAACCGGCTATTTAACGCAAAAATTCTCCCGCGCGCTGGGTATGCTCGCGGTCGACAACCAGGCGCGTGTCTGACACGGACCAACGGTAGCAAGTCTTGCTCCAACATTTGGTCGCGGTGCGATGACCAACCACTGGGTCGACATCAAGAACGCCAACCTCGTCGTGGTGATGGGCGGTAACGCCGCTGAAGCTCACCCGGTCGGGTTCCGCTGGGCGATGGAAGCCAAAATTCACAATGGCGCGAAGCTGATTGTGATCGATCCTCGCTTTACGCGTACGGCGGCGGTAGCTGACTACTATGCCCCTATTCGTTCCGGTACTGACATTGCTTTCCTGTCAGGCGTATTGCTGTACCTGCTGAACAATGAAAAATTCAACCGCGAATACACCGAAGCCTATACCAACGCCAGCCTGATCGTGCGTGAGGATTACGGCTTTGAAGATGGCCTGTTCACCGGCTACGACGCGGAAAAACGCAAGTACGATAAATCCTCCTGGACTTACGAACTGGACGAAAACGGCTTCGCCAAACGCGATACCACGCTGCAACATCCGCGCTGCGTGTGGAACTTGCTGAAACAGCACGTTTCCCGCTACACGCCAGATGTGGTTGAAAACATCTGTGGTACGCCAAAAGACGCGTTCCTGAAAGTCTGCGAATACATCGCAGAAACCAGTGCTCACGATAAAACTGCCTCGTTCCTGTATGCCCTCGGCTGGACGCAACACTCCGTTGGTGCGCAAAACATTCGTACGATGGCGATGATCCAGCTGCTGCTCGGCAACATGGGGATGGCAGGCGGCGGCGTTAACGCCCTGCGCGGTCACTCCAATATTCAGGGGCTGACGGACCTGGGCCTTCTGTCGCAGAGCCTGCCAGGTTACATGACGCTGCCAAGCGAGAAGCAGACCGATCTGCAAACCTACCTTACCGCCAACACGCCAAAACCGCTGCTGGAAGGCCAGGTAAACTACTGGGGCAACTACCCGAAATTCTTCGTCTCTATGATGAAGGCCTTCTTTGGTGATAAAGCGACGGCGGAAAATAGCTGGGGCTTTGACTGGTTGCCGAAGTGGGATAAAGGCTACGACGTCCTACAATACTTCGAGATGATGAAAGAGGGCAAGGTCAATGGCTATATCTGCCAGGGCTTTAACCCTGTTGCCTCATTCCCGAACAAAAACAAAGTGATCGGTTGTCTGTCGAAACTGAAGTTCCTCGTCACCATCGACCCGCTGAACACTGAAACCTCTAACTTCTGGCAGAACCACGGTGAGCTGAACGAAGTTGACTCGTCGAAGATCCAGACCGAAGTGTTCCGTCTGCCATCGACCTGCTTCGCGGAAGAGAACGGTTCAATCGTTAACTCAGGTCGCTGGTTGCAGTGGCACTGGAAAGGTGCGGACGCCCCGGGGATTGCGCTGACTGACGGCGAGATCCTCTCCGGTATCTTCCTGCGCTTGCGCAAGATGTATGCCGAACAGGGTGGCGCGAACCCGGACCAGGTGCTGAACATGACCTGGAACTACGCCATTCCGCATGAGCCGAAGTCGGAAGAAGTAGCGATGGAGAGCAACGGTAAGGCGCTGGCCGATATTACCGATCCGGCAACCGGTGCGGTTATCGTCAAGAAAGGCCAACAACTTAGCTCGTTCGCCCAACTGCGCGATGACGGTACAACCTCCTGTGGTTGCTGGATTTTCGCCGGTAGCTGGACGCCGGAAGGCAACCAGATGGCGCGTCGTGATAACGCCGATCCGTCTGGCCTCGGTAACACGCTGGGCTGGGCATGGGCATGGCCGCTTAACCGCCGCATTCTGTATAACCGCGCCTCCGCAGATCCGCAGGGTAACCCGTGGGATCCGAAGCGTCAGTTGCTGAAATGGGACGGCACTAAGTGGACCGGCTGGGATATTCCGGACTACAGCGCAGCGCCTCCGGGTAGCGGCGTCGGGCCGTTTATCATGCAGCAGGAAGGCATGGGGCGTCTGTTTGCCCTCGATAAGATGGCGGAAGGTCCGTTCCCGGAACACTACGAGCCGTTTGAAACGCCGCTGGGAACTAACCCGCTGCATCCAAACGTTATCTCGAACCCGGCTGCGCGAATCTTTAAAGACGACGCCGAAGCATTGGGTAAAGCCGATAAGTTCCCGTATGTCGGAACCACCTATCGTCTGACCGAGCACTTCCACTACTGGACCAAACACGCGCTGTTGAACGCGATTTTGCAACCAGAACAGTTTGTGGAAATCGGGGAGTCGCTGGCGAATAAACTTGGCATTGCCCAGGGCGATACCGTGAAAGTCTCCTCCAACCGTGGCTATATCAAAGCCAAAGCGGTGGTGACCAAACGTATTCGCACGCTGAAAGCGAACGGCAAAGATATCGATACCATCGGTATTCCGATTCACTGGGGCTATGAAGGCGTAGCTAAAAAAGGCTTTATTGCCAATACGTTAACGCCATTCGTTGGTGATGCAAACACGCAGACGCCGGAGTTTAAGTCCTTCCTTGTGAATGTGGAAAAGGTGTAACGGAGACGACATATGGCTTATCAATCTCAAGATATCATTCGTCGTTCCGCGACTAACGGTCTGACCCCCGCGCCTCAGGCGCGGGACTTCCAGGAAGAAGTGGCGAAACTCATCGACGTCACCACCTGTATCGGCTGTAAAGCCTGTCAGGTGGCGTGTTCAGAGTGGAACGACATTCGCGATACCGTCGGCAATAACATTGGGGTGTACGACAACCCCAATGATTTAAGTGCCAAATCGTGGACGGTGATGCGCTTCTCGGAAGTGGAGCAGAACGACAAACTGGAATGGCTGATCCGCAAAGACGGCTGTATGCACTGTTCCGATCCAGGCTGTCTGAAAGCGTGCCCGGCGGAAGGTGCAATTATTCAGTATGCCAACGGTATCGTCGACTTCCAGTCCGAGCAGTGCATTGGCTGCGGTTATTGCATTGCGGGCTGTCCGTTCGACATTCCGCGCCTCAACCCGGAAGACAACCGCGTCTACAAATGTACGCTGTGCGTTGACCGCGTGGTGGTTGGGCAAGAACCAGCCTGCGTGAAGACCTGCCCAACGGGCGCGATTCACTTCGGTACGAAAGAGTCGATGAAAACGCTGGCGAGCGAGCGCGTGGCGGAGCTGAAAACCCGCGGTTACGACAATGCGGGTCTGTACGATCCGGCAGGCGTCGGTGGTACACACGTTATGTACGTGCTGCACCATGCTGACAAGCCAAATCTGTATCATGGCTTGCCGGAGAACCCGGAAATCAGCGAAACCGTGAAATTCTGGAAAGGCATCTGGAAACCGCTCGCGGCTGTTGGCTTTGCGGCTACCTTTGCGGCCAGTATCTTCCACTACGTGGGTGTCGGTCCGAACCGTGCGGATGAGGAAGAGAATAATCTGCACGAAGAGAAAGACGAGGAGCGCAAATGAAACGACGTGACACCATCGTGCGCTACACCGCGCCGGAACGTATCAACCACTGGATCACCGCCTTCTGCTTCATCCTGGCGGCGGTGAGCGGGCTGGGCTTTTTGTTCCCGTCCTTCAACTGGTTGATGCAAATCATGGGCACACCGCAGTTGGCGCGAATTCTTCACCCGTTTGTCGGCGTGGTTATGTTTGCCTCGTTCATCATCATGTTTTTCCGTTACTGGCATCACAACCTAATCAATCGGGATGATATCTTTTGGGCGAAGAATATTCGTAAGATCGTCGTCAACGAGGAAGTAGGTGACACCGGGCGTTATAACTTCGGTCAGAAATGCGTTTTCTGGGCGGCGATTATTTTCCTGGTTCTGCTGCTGGTGAGCGGCGTGATTATCTGGCGTCCTTATTTTGCGCCTGCTTTCTCAATCCCGGTGATCCGATTCGCGTTAATGCTGCATTCATTTGCCGCAGTGGCGTTAATTGTGGTTATCATGGTGCATATCTACGCCGCCCTTTGGGTGAAAGGCACGATTACCGCCATGGTGGAAGGATGGGTTACCAGCGCCTGGGCGAAGAAACATCACCCGCGCTGGTACCGTGAGGTCCGCAAGACAACGGAAAAGAAAGCTGAATGAGTATTCGCATAATCCCGCAAGATGAGCTGGGTTCGAGCGAGAAACGTACGGCGGATATGATTCCGCCGTTATTGTTCCCTCGGCTCAAGAATTTATACAACCGCCGCGCCGAGCGTCTGCGCGAGCTGGCAGAAAATAATCCGCTGGGTGATTACCTGCGCTTTGCTGCGCTTATCGCCCACGCCCAGGAAGTGGTGCTGTACGACCATCCGCTGGAGATGGATCTGACTGCACGCATTAAAGAAGCCAGCGCACAAGGCAAGCCCCCGCTGGATATTCACGTTCTGCCGCGTGATAAGCACTGGCAAAAGCTGCTGATGGCGCTAATTGCTGAGCTGAAACCTGAAATGAGCGGCCCGGCGCTGGCAGTGATTGAGAATCTGGAGAAGGCATCGACTCAGGAGCTGGAAGATATGGCCAGCGCACTGTTTGCCTCTGATTTCTCATCCGTCAGTAGCGATAAAGCGCCGTTTATCTGGGCTGCACTGTCGCTCTACTGGGCGCAGATGGCCAATCTGATCCCCGGCAAAGCCCGCGCTGAATACGGCGAACAACGTCAATATTGCCCGGTATGTGGCTCTATGCCGGTGTCCAGCATGGTGCAAATTGGCACCACTCAGGGTCTGCGTTACCTGCACTGCAACCTGTGTGAAACTGAATGGCACGTAGTGCGCGTAAAATGCAGCAACTGTGAGCAGAGCGGCAAACTGCATTACTGGTCGCTGGATGACGAACAGGCCGCGATTAAAGCCGAAAGCTGCGATGACTGCGGCACTTACCTGAAAATTCTCTATCAGGAAAAAGAACCGAAAGTTGAAGCCGTGGCAGATGACCTCGCCTCTCTGGTACTGGACGCACGAATGGAGCAAGAAGGCTATGCCCGCAGTTCCATCAACCCGTTCCTGTTTCCGGGTGAAGGGGAGTAATCTCTGACGTTTTCCGGGTGGCGCTGGTCGCCCGGATTACAGCTCATAGGGTGTGACGACACCATCTCTCGTATTCCGCGTTACCACCTCAAGCTATGCCGCCAGTGCCTGTTTTGCCTCAATTTACCCACCCCCACATCAATAAGGTTATGGGTATGAGACTGATGATAAGCGTAAGATTGCCTGATGCGCCGCGCTTATTAGGCCTACCAATAAACTGCAATACATTGAATTTATACGACTTTGTAGGCCGGGTAAGACGTTCACGCCGCATCCGACATGAACAACGCACACGTTGTCAGCAATCTGATTGATATCATTTTTTCCCATTACCATTCCTCGCGCAGCTTACGCTGGTATTCGACACCATCTTCCTCACGCCCTTGCCATATGCCAAAAGCACTGGTTCTTACTGTTTGCGATTGATTTACCAAGTATTGATCTACCGCTTCCCGTAATAGCTCCGTACGAGGAAGATTACGCTGCACCTCAAGATCATCAAGTTGCTTAATCACCTCATTCGATAAATCGAGTATAATTCTGTCCATATCAATACCTGCCAGAGAGTTCATAAATATTTGACCAATATCATTTGATATCTATGGAGAGAAAAGTACCCTTGTCGAATCTTTAAAGAAAGCTCATTTACGCATCATTTTTTATTTTTGCGAGGCGTTTTCCAGATATGATGTAACAGTTGCAGTTATTATAAGTTCAAGTAAAACAGCCTTGTATTAATACCAGAATAAGGGCATCTGTTTTTTTATATTCAAGAATGAAAAATTTTTGTCATTCCTTATGCTCCTTACACTGATCATCAACACCAACTACCTCCCCCTTTTGCCTGCCTCCCTTTGCTTTACGTACCGGAAATTGCTGACGTTCCAGATATTGCTCTACCGCTTCGCGTAAAATTGCAGATCGTGAAACCTTACGCCAGCCCCGAAGCTTGTTCAGCCGTTTAATTGCCTCTTCTGATAAATGAAGAAAAACCGTATTCATCGCCATTACCACCACCTTACATATATTACTCATTAATGTATGTGCGAAAATTACGCCGGAAAATTAATTAACGAAAGCGGATTTCTGCATGTTGTTTTGTTTTTGCGAGACGTTTTCCAGAAATAATAAGAGCGTTGCAGTTGTTTCATTTGTTACTCAAAAATGGTTTAGTTATCGCCCAGGATGAGTTATGGGTGCTATGAATATATTATATTCAGGGATATTTATTTGCATAATCTGAATGGTGTAGCCGAAAAACGTCAGCATCCTAACAGCACCAGGATTTAAGGTGAAATTAATCTTCCATCACAGACCGGTCAGTACTGCCACCAACCGGTCTTTACTTGCTCATCGTTATAATTTTGTTGGTAACAGTTCGGGAAACAAGGAATTCCTTCCGGAACACCCCCGGCATCATCCGATAGCATTGACGTCAATCATCGGCTCGACGGTGAGTTTTTTTAATCGCATCATAGGGTGGCAACGTTCAGCACGATACGGGTCATAACAAAACTCCTGAGCAGCGGCACTATGCCGCTTTCACAGGAGTTCTGAATGCTGGTGCTTTCTGTATGGCTTCGCCATGCCCCTCGCGGCTAAGCGCCTGCACACATCTCTCTTTGTATTTCATTTTTGCAATGCATTGGCCGAATTCTGATAATCCTAATGAGTTTTACTCTTCAGACTCCCATCCCTACGGTATACGAGTTAGATTCATGAATGAAATCGACATGTTTAAAAAACGAATCTTGTAAAACATCCGTGTTGATATTACCTTGCAACCCAACATTGAATTTGTTAGAGACATGAAGAACTCTAATATCAAAAAGGTCTTTTAACATCATTAATTCTTCGGCTGTTAATGAATCGCAACTAAAATATCCCTGTTGATCAAAAAGATTTTCTATTTCTCCACTATCGGCGAGGCGTTTTTCAAAGAGTGTTTGCAACATCGAGTTGCCAAGGACAATGGATATCGTGCGATCTTTCGCAGATTTACACCCCATCACAACGGCAACATTCGTATCCCCCCCAGAAGTTTCATTTATCGCTGTCGCTAAAATGGTGGTCAAACACGCAAACGGAACTGTATTTCTTTCGTGATTTAATTTATCTACCAGTTCATTCCATTTATCAAAAGCCGGGCTATATTTGTTGCGCACAGAAATATCCGACTGGTTAAACAATTCAGCCATGCGATTTTTTATCATCTCGATATCCGGCGAACCAGAAAGACTTTGCGCATAATACGGTCCTGATGATGTTGCATACATTAAAGCCGCGCCCACACCTGTCGCCATGATGGGCGCAGCCACGGTTTTGGCAAGGGCGACGCTGCGATGGCTATGCGCTTCACAGGTTAAAGGAACATATTCCACTGACTGCGGTAATTCCTTACATGCCTCCCTCATCATTGCGGTATGCTTTACAAACAACGGTTTTTCACTGCCCAAAAAAACTTTCTGCTTAATTGCACTAAGAAAACGTAAATCAAAAATGATTGTTTTTGGTTTATTATTTTTTGGCACATTTCCTATTATCCCGCTAAGAACCTTTCTTGCTGCATGGAGATTTTTTTGCACAGCACATAACACAATTGACGAAGCCTTCTCTACTGCGTCATTGATTTTAATTTTAAAATCCGCATGATATACGTTGACGGGCAATACAAGTATGTCTGACGCTACATCTTTGGCTGAGTATTTATTGGTGATCGACGGCCGTGAATCCACGAGAAAACTTAGCTGCAAATTATGCTCTATATTACCAGCTGTTTTTGTGGTGTGATTAAACATAGAGATGCCACCTCTCATTCTTTCACACATATCCTCAACTTTTTCACTTCGTTCTTGTGGCAATTTGGCTTTAACGTTAATTTGATGATTTTTACCCGTGCATTCCTTAACTACAAGGGGAATGTTATCTAAAGTGCCATACAGGCTAATAACGTCACCAGGATTTTTATCATGTAAGTAAGTTTGATTAATACTCGAAGCATTCACAAAGAGGTCAATATTATAATTGTTTATAACTTCGGTGATGCTGCCAACTTACTGATTTAGTGTATGATGGTGTTTTTGAGGTGCTCCAGTGGCTTCTGTTTCTATCA
>NZ_JAYQWM010000099.1:0-11088 GCF_036662595.1 Escherichia sp. Lx600-2
AAATAACATTCCCTCGTTTGCTTAATTCTACGCGCGTAGACTATCCTTTAAGTAAATAAAAATACCAGTTAGATTATTTTACAAATAGGCTTTGCGCCAATACCAAGGGTTTATGACTATGGCAACACATTTAAATACCGAGGCTAACCAACAAGCCGCACAAGAGCGGTTAAATACGCCTGAAGGGAAAAAAGATTTTCGCCGAGCGATTTTTTCCTGTTGGTTAGGGACAACCATGGAATATGCCGATTTTGCTCTCTATGGTTTAGCAGCAGGTATTATTTTCGGTGATGTTTTCTTCCCTGATGCGACGCCGGTTATGGCACTGTTATCCAGTTTTGCCGCGTATTCTGTTGGGTTTATCGCTCGCCCAATCGGTGCATTATTTTTCGGCTGGCTAGGTGATAAACATGGTAGAAAAATGGTGATGGTGATTACCATTGCACTGATGGGGATATCTACAACCCTAATTGGCGCAATTCCAAGTCACGCGCAGATTGGTGTTTGGGCGCCGGTTTGTTTGGTTATTTTACGGTTTGCTCAAGGACTTGGCGCTGGGGCTGAGCTATCTGGTGGAACTGTGATGCTCGGGGAGTACGCTCCGGTCAAGCGGCGTGGGTTAGTCTCTTCGATTATTGCCCTAGGTTCAAACAGCGGAACATTACTGGCTTCAATGATTTGGTTGATAGTCTTACAGTTAGATAAAGAAAGCCTCATGTCATGGGGATGGCGTATTCCGTTCCTTGGTAGTATTTTGATCGCGCTGGCAGCGTTATTTATTCGCCAACATATGCGTGAAACCCCTGTATTTGAACGGCAAAAAGCCCAACTGGCAGAGGAGCGTCGCCAAGCGTTGGCGTCTGATGCTGTAAGTCACCCTGTTGATAACCGTACCTTTTGGCAGAGAACGCGTGCATTTTGGACCATGGTTGGCTTACGGATTGGCGAAAATGGGCCGTCTTACCTAGCCCAAGGTTTTATTATTGGTTATGTCACCAAAATATTGTTGGTGGATAAATCGGTACCGACAACTGCGGTTTTAATTGCCTCGATCCTCGGTTTTGCCATTATCCCTTTTGCCGGCTGGTTATCTGACCGATTTGGTCGCCGTATTATTTACCGCTGGTTCTGCTTATTGTTAATGTTGTATGCAGTCCCCGCCTTTATGCTACTGGATTCACGGGAACCGCTGGTTGTGATCCCAACGATTATTGTTGGAATGGGGTTAGCATCTCTGGGGATTTTTGGCGTGCAAGCGGCATGGGGTGTAGAGCTATTTGGGGTACGTAATCGCTATACAAAAATGGCCTTTGCTAAGGAGCTTGGTTCTATTTTGTCGGGGGGAACAGCACCGCTTGTCGCCTCAGCGTTATTATCTTGGACTGGGCATTGGTGGCCAATTGCTATTTATTTTATGGGGATGGCATGTATTGGTCTAGTTACCACATTTTTTGCACCAGAAACGCGAGGCCGTGACCTTAACTTGCCAGAAGATGCAATATAAGTGAACGCAGGTGGTATATAAAAACCAGAGTGGCTGCTATTCTTTCGTAAGATAATAGTAAGTGAAAAAGGAATTGCTGCGTGCCTGATGTGAACTATCGTAAAGTGACGCGGGTAGATGTTGCCCGCGAAGCCGGAACTTCTGTTGCAGTGGTCAGTTATGTGATTAATAACGGTCCCCGTCCTGTTGCTGAGGCGACGAAACAGAAGGTGTTAGCGGCGATAAAAAAAACGGGGTATCGCCCGAATGGTATCGCTAAAGCACTGGCGTCTGGCAGTACACAAACCTATGGGTTGGTGATCCCTGATATCTCTAACCCTTTTTTGGCTTCTATTGCACATGCATTGCAACGTGAAGCTTTCAAGCATGGTCATGTCTTGTTATTAGGGGATGCAGGGGATTCCCGTGTGCGTGAAAAAGAACTGATTAACAACCTACTTTTACGCCAAGTCGAAGGGTTGATTTATACCAGTGTTGACCGTCATCCGTACATTGACCTGATCCAATCTTCGGGTACCCCTTGTGTGATGTTAGATAGGGTCGACCCTACCGAAGGTGTCAGTGCTCTTCAAGTCAATGAAAAGTTGGCAGCCTATAAAATCACTCGCCATCTCATTGAGCATGGTTTTAAAGATATTGGCATTATTTGTGGGCCCATTGAAATGCTTAATACCCAAGACCGGTTAAGTGGTTGGGAAAACGCTTTGGTAGAAGCCAACCTTGAAATACAGCAAAAATGGGTTATTGCAGGGCAATATACGCGTGATTGGGGTTACCAAGCTATCTATCAAATGCAGAAAATAGGGTTCCCTGAGGCCATTTTTGCAACCAATGAGTTACAAGCTTTTGGTTGTTTGAAAGCCTTAGCTGAACTAAAACTGCGGGTACCAGAGGACATTGCTCTGGTGTGTTTTAATGGTACTGTGCAATCGGAGTATACTGTTCCTACACTCACGACTGTTCGACAACCTGTTGATAAAATAGCAGAAAAAGCGATACAGATTCTACAAAACTGGCCAAATAAAGAAGCCATTTGTGAGGTGGACTTTGAGCTACAAATTGGGCACTCCTGCGGGTGCTGATAATGTATTATTTCAGGGAAATTTATGCGTGTAATTATTGATTGTGACCCGGGAAACGGCGTTGCAGGCGCGAATGTTGATGATGGGCTTGCTCTTGCACTTGCGATAGCAGCGCCAGAAATTCAACTAGAGATGATCACAACCGTTTCAGGGAATACGCCTAGTGAGGTTGGTTTTAATGTGGCCAGCCATTTAGTCAACTCGCTGAATGAGGACATTCCTGTTTACCGCGGGGCGTCATCGGCACTAATTGAAGCTAGCGGACCATGGCGCGAATTATTAGATAATGGCGCACAGCGGGCGCAACTTAACTATTTGTGGGATAACCTTCCCCCTGTGCCTGCTTTACCTAAATCAGCACCAGAAGCTGCGTGGCGTATTGGTGAGCGGGTGTGTCAGAACCCGCATCAGGTCACTATTATTGCGATTGGTCCTTTAACCAATATCGCCATGGCCATGCAATTGTTCCCTGAAATGGCAGAGAAAGTGGCTGAAATTGTTATTATGGGAGCGGTATTTAATGTCCCTGGTTATATTAAAGATACCAATTTTGGGCTAGACCCAGAGGCGGCCCATGCGGTTTTGAATAGTGGTGCCAATATTACTTTAGTGCCAATGGATGTTACGGTACAAACACAGATGGTACAGAGTGACCTCGATAAGTTTTCTGTACTTCAATCCACATTGAGCCAATTTCTTGTTAATACTATGCGCCCGTGGATTGATTATTCGCGGGCTACGCGTCAGCTGGCGGGGTGTTGGGTTCACGATGTGTTAACCGTTGCATGGCTATTAGATAAAAGCCTAGTAACCTACGAGAAAAAACAAGTGGGTATTGAGCTGCAAGGGGCATTACGTGGAAAAAGCTATTATTATGATGCGTTACGTTTACGAGTCGGTATTCCTGAGCCAATGGCAAAACCGATTACAGTATTACAAACTGTAGATAATCAAGGTTTACTGGGTTTAATTTTTGCCTCGGTTAGCCGATATACTGCAAAGCCAGCCTGAAGCTAGCGCCATTCGGCGCTAGTTCAATGAACTGACATTAAGCTATCGATTTTTGCATTGTGCCGTAGGCGAGTTTGCCTTTATGGAAAGAGGCATGCCTTGGTGAAATTCGCGCAACGGCCTCAGCTGAGCAAGATGCGTCGACGAGAACAAAGCTAGCATCATCGCCTTTGGTGGGCCAAATTTGCTGGCCTTTGGTATCTAATGGCAAAATATTCCCTGTCGCAATTGCTAAAGCGCGAGACAGTGCCAGTTCATCTGGGCGAGTATACAACTGAGCATACAAGTTGGCTTTTTCGAGCATATCACCCAGCCCAAACGGTGACCAATGGTCGATAACGCTGTCTGTTCCGGTCATCACAAATACGCCATTATTATTTAATATTTTCAATGGCATATGTAATGTACCTATCGGTACTGTTGAGGCGATAGTCATTTGTTGTTCCGCCAGTTGCCTTGCGGTTTTTTCGGCTTGTTCTGGGCTCAGTGTTGCAAGAGCAAAGGCATGGCTAATCGTTACTTTACCGCGCAAACTTGGGTTTTCATTCACTGTTTTGATCATATACTCGATGGCAGCAAAACCCGCAGGGCTGGTTTCATGTAAATGAATGTCTACGCCTTTATTATAATCGAGAGCGATTTGGAACATCGTATCGAGAGATTTTTCCATTGCCCCATCAACGTTAGTGGGGTCTAAGCCTCCCACATAATGGGCGCCAGCTTGCATGGCTTCGCGCATTAAGGGTTCTGATTTTGACAACAATAACCCATGCTGTGGGAAAGCGACAATTTCACAAGTTAAATCTTGTTGGTGTTCATTAAGTACTTTTTGTAGGGTTTCTAAATTTTTTAACCCAGAAACGGGTTCGATATTACAATGGCTTCTGGCAATAGTTGATCCATGGGATTGGATCAACGTGATCAGCGCATTGGCTCTTTCTTCGGTGAAGGGTTGCAGTTCAGGTAACAGTTTCTGCTCTAGGGTGATCATATCCATAATTGTTTTACCTTCACGTGACTGTGGCGCTTGCCATGGCCCGCCATAGAAGGTTTTATCAAGGTGGATATGCATATCGCGAAACGCCGGTAGCATCAATTTGCCTTGAGCGTTATAAGCATTTAGCTGGTGATTAGCATGTTGTTTATTCGGTAAAATGGCGACAATTTTACCTTGATCGATTTCAACCGTTTGCAATGCGGTTTTAGTGCCAATCACCGTAGTATCGCGGAAATTAAAGCCTGTTTCGAGTAATACATCGTCAAGGTAATAATGGCTGTCGGTAATGCGAGTAATATCGGATGACATTGTGGGTTGATTTTGCGCGGATGCAATACCTGATACGGTACCAAAAAGGGTACAAGCAGCGGCGACTTTGGCGCTAGTGGAAAGGAACTCTCTTCTGCCGGATGATTGGTCTGCTTTCATAGAAACTCCTTGTGATCATGAAATAGAGTCGAATTTCCAGTTTTTGATCAGCAGTTCACCATCCAGATCGCTATTTTGCGATCTGGGGGGTGATATTGAGACATTAACGAGAAACTCTAGCGTTCCAAAATAATGGTACGTTGTAAATAACCCTTACCCTTGGATGATATGGGTTCCCGTCTCACCTCGTAAGGCTTCCGGTAGTTTTTCTGGTGTGGTGATAATCACACGTTTACCGCCATTGGCAATAAATGACAGGCTCGCTTCGATTTTCGGTAACATACTGCCTGCGGGGAAATGGCCTTCTTCCATATAGCGTTGCATGTCGCTAGTGGTCGTTTCACCAAGAGCTTTTTGCTCTGGTTTACCGAAGTGAATGCAGACTTTTTCGACACCGGTAGTAATAATCAAAATATCGGCATTTAATTCTTTCGCCAGTAATGTCGTGGAGAGGTCTTTATCTATCACTGCATCAACGCTTTGGTAGCCACCATCGCCATTTTGAATAACAGGAATGCCACCGCCTCCAGCTGCAACCACTACGTAGTCATGTTCCGTTAAGGTACGGATCGCTTTTGATTCAACCACACGTTTTGGTTCTGGAGATGCGACTACTCGGCGATAGCCTCGACCGGAATCTTCGACAAAATGCCAGCTCGGGTTCGCTTGTTGTAATTCTTTAGCCTGTTGTTCTGTAAAAAATGCACCAATTGGCTTGGTTGGGGCGCTAAAGTTAGGGTCGTTCTTATCGACTTCAACTTGTGTAACAACTGTAATAGCTTGGCGATTGTGACGTTTCGCTAGCACGTTAGTGAGTGCCTGCTGAACTAAATAGCCAATGCCACCTTGAGTATCAGCGACGCAGTTAGCAAGGGGGGTTAACGGCAAACCTTCTGTTTCATGGGCTATTTCAGCGCGGCGTAGGTCTAATCCAACTTGGGGTCCATTTCCATGGGTCAAAACAATGTTGTAGTTGCCCTCAAGCATGTCACTAATATGCAGTGCCACTTCTTGAACGGCTTTTTCTTGAGCTTCGATAGACTGGCTGTTGTTATCTTTGATAATACTGTTGCCCCCGATGGCAACAACCACGAGTTCTTTCATTGTTAATGTTTCCTGATACAGAGATTTAGCTCACAGCCGGTGTACTGTAGACACCGGCTATAAAAGGTTGGTTTGATTACACTGACTTACTGAGTTTCTCAGATTGTTCAGCTTGTTGTTCTTCCACCGATTTACGGCTATCTAAAAAATATTTGAGTACAAATAAAGCTGCCATCATGAGGTAAGCGTAAACAAACATCAAGGTTGAACCGGTTGCAATTCCTACTGCTGGGGAGTGAATAATTCCAAAGAATACTAATATTGCGCCAGCTGCCGCAGCAATTGCCCCACGTAGTGGTTGGTTGAGGATAGCGAAGATAGCGATACAACCCCATAGCATACTTGCCAATGGCGCACCGTTACCTAAGTGTACAATACCTTGATAATAAACACCTTTGTGTAGTAATGTTTCAACGCCTATTGCACTTGCTGACGTCCCTGCGGCCCCCATCACACTGTTGACCATAGTGAGCGCCCAGTTAGCAATCCATGGGAATAGACAGATAAAGATAACAGGCACTTCAATCTTCGGTGTTTCTCGTACCACTTGGTTGGCAGTGACAACACCGATAAACACCAATATTGGTACGATAGCTGTCATTGGAATGATAGCGAGCATGAATGCACCGATACCAAACAATGGGACAATAAACATGGTGATACCTGATGCTAGCGTATAACCAACACTGGCCCCCATTGCTTTCCAGCCAGCATGCCCAACATAAACAGTGACTGGGAATGGGTTACCCATGAAGCAGCCAACAGTTGAAGATAAGCCGTTAGCTAACATAACCTTACGGGTATTGTATTCATCACCTGCAGCGTGAGCACTTTCAATGTTTTCAAGGTCAAAGATATAGTTTGCTAAGCCCAATGGTACCGCAGAAGCTAAATATGGAAGTGCATGCGGTAAGCCTTGGAAGAAGCTGTCAATATGAATCCCTGGAGGGTTAAAGCCGAATGACGCCATAGAGTCTTTTATTGCCTCTGCACTTTGCAGCCCAGAAGCCCACGCAAGTACTGTTCCCGCGATAAGCAATAATAAACCGGTAGGAATACGTGCAAAGATAGGCTTTTTACCAAACCAGTTAATGAAAATTAATAATAAAACAATAAATGAAACGGTTGGTGCTTCAAAGGCTTGCAGCATTGGGTTCATTGCTAGCAATAATAGCCCAAGCCCAGAAAGACAAGATAACAGCACCGTACGAGGGATCATTTTACGGATAGTTTCGCCTAAGAATGAGCCACCAACGAGGATCATTGATTCAACGAAACACCAAACCAATGCGATTTGGATAGCAAACTCAGCATTCTGCGTGGTTTGGTACACCGGCATAATGACTAAGAAGGTCACGGTGAAGATAGAAGGTGCACTTGGCCCTGATGGCAGAGCGGTTACATCGCTGCGCCCTGTTTGTTTGATCATTTGCTGGCCAAAGTAAGCATAGCTAATACTGGCAAGTAAAACGGCGAGACCAAAAGCGGGTGCAATGCGACCATAAACAAGTTCAGATGGGATACCAACAACGAAAATTAATAAGCCCATCATGGTGAGTAGGTTAGTTAAGTTATTGGTCATTAAGCCAAAATAGGCAGCCAAGTCCCCACGTTTCCACTTTATATTAAATATACTCATATAGTATTCCCCTGTATACCCGTCATACTTTGAGCCACAGCTGTGTTGGCTGCTCTTAGCTATCTAAGTCACATACATGAGTATGCTCCTTGGGATATCTTCGTTTGCCGCCTTGCTGCAACTCAAATTATTTAGGGTATACACGCTAGAGGGTGTATATCATGATATTCAAAGTTGCAGTTTATCTGTGTTGCTGAATATTCAGGGTATTTGTTTTATTTTTATTGCCCAACCGAAGTTGGGCGTCTTTTTTTATGATTGAAAACTAAGCATATTTCTGTGCGTAGGCCAACATGGCTTTTTCAAAGCAATCAAATGGCGGGTGAACAATACCTGCTCCAATCATACCGATACCTGCATCTTTGTGGGCAATTGCTGTGTTGATAACAGGTAAAATACCGCTGGCTGAAACTTTGGTAATATCGATGGCTGTCGGGATACCCATAAAGCCGAGTAATGGGATAGTCACATTCGGGTTTTCACCGAGTGTGATTTCGCGCATTTGACGTGAGAAATCTACCGCCTCTTCTACCGTACCACCAACCAGCGCAACGATGGCAGGTGCGGTTGCCATTGCAAAGCCCCCAATACCGTAGGTTTCTGTGATTGCCGAGTCACCAATATCTAAGCCAGAATCCTCAGGCTTATAACCTGCAAACATTGGGCCAATAACTTGCTGTGAAGGCCCTGTAAACCACTGACCCGGTAATCCGCTGATACGTAAACCAAATTCATAACCATTACGAGCCATGGTGGTGACAACGGTACTGTATTCAATACCATGTGCTGCATCCATTGACGCTTTACACATTGCCATCCAAGTTGGGCCGGAGAAGTAATCACTACTTGCCACAAAATCAAACACTTCTTTTTGTTGTGCGACAGAGAAATCAGTTTGAATAATTCCTGTCGTTAATGCTTGGATCAGTAAGGTGGTACCAGCGTTATTACGGTTATGGCACTCATCCCCCATGTGTAAGGCTTGGGCTAGCATTAAACGCAGGTCAATTTCACCTACAATTTTCATTGCGTCGCGTAGCATTGGCCCTAATACATCACGCATCCAATTTAAACGGTCAATAACGCTTTGGTCATTGGCACCCATGCGTAGGATTTTCGCCATTTGTTCACTGAGGTTGGTGAATGCGCGGTTGCCATAGGTTTTGTTTTCAACGATATGCATAAACATAGATGCAGACGTTACCCCAGCCATTGACCCAACACAGTCGTGTTCATGGCAAGGGGAGAAAATAACCTCACCAGATGCCGCTACGCGCTCTGCATCGGCTAAATCTTTCGCGAGCCCTTCAAAGACCAGCGCACCAGTAACTGCCCCTTTCATAGCTCCACACATGTCTTTCCAAGCAACGGGTGGACCGGCGTGTAGGATGGTGTTTTTAGTCATGCCCGGTACCACATTAATCGCTTGGTCATAGCCAACTAATACTGGTTGGGATTGAATAATGCGCTCAAGGGCTTGTGCGTTAGCCGCTGCAATTTTTTCTTGTAATGCCGCATTACCTTCAATTTGGTCGAGGGCGCGGATCACTGCCACGTTCCCTTGTCCTGGAGGCGTCCAGTTTAGGTGAGTGACTGGAACATGTTGTTTTTTCAGGTCATCACTGAACATCTCGATGCCAACGTTGATAACATTTAGCGGTTGTTTAAATAATGAAGTCATTATGCGTTCTCCCCTTTCCACACAAACTCACGTCCTAATAAACCCGTATTGGTGCTGCTACTTGCCCAGATGACCCCTGCATCTGTCAGCATTTTGACTTGTGCATCCATGGATGGAGTATCTTGGTCCGTACCGAGTACATAGCCTAAAATTTCAAGTTCACGACCATCTTGTTTAGCGATGTTTTTAGCTTCTTTGATAGCATCAATCATGACGCCAACGGGGTCTTCGTGAGAACCGAAGCCTAAAACAAAGTCCATCATAATCACGCCGACCTCAGGGTCGCGAGCTTCTTGTAATAAGCGTTCGATACGGTTGGTCGGGTCGATCATTGGGTGAGGTTTACCATTAGTGAAATCATCATCACCAAAGTCGAGGAAAGTGTGAGCGATACTTTGATTTAAGTCTTTCAGGCGGTAGTCAGGGTTTGGTTGAATATTGCTGTAAACATCATCGTATTTTTCCAAAGCGGCAAACATCGCTTCATCGCATAGCGTTCCGCCACAGAATAAGCCACGAATATATTTTTGCTCAGGTTTGAGCTTCGCTCTGACTTCTTCAATTAAAGGCCAGTTTAGAGAATGTAAATCTAAATCTTCTTTACGAATACCCGTTAATAGCACTGCTTTTAGTGCCGCCTCTTTGGTGCTTTGTGCAAACGTTAGCCCAGGTTTATCTTCTGGTAGAGGCTGGCTACCTAAGAAACAAACAACGACTGGTTTGTGGCATTTTTCAGCTTGTTCTAGTACTTTCTTTGCAACAGCGGCGGCTGGTGGCTTAGAAATGAGGGCAATAACTTGGGTTTCATCATCGGCATCTAACATCTTTAGGGCATCAATCATCATGATCCCGCCAATTTTCTCACTTAAATCGCGGCCACCGGTACCAATTAGTTGAGAAACACCTGCACCAAATTCATGAATACGAACGCTAAGCTCTTGGCTGCCAGTACCGGATGCACCGATGATCCCAATGCTGCCACGGCGCACGCTATTACCAAAACACAATGCAGTGCCATTGATAATTGCGGTTCCGCAGTCTGGGCCCATCATGAGTAGACCTTTCTTGCTAGCGAGTTGTTTGAGTGCTAATTCATCTTCAATTGAAACGTTGTCAGAAAATAACATCACGTTGAGGTCGTTTTCTAATGCAATGCGGGCTTCACGGGCGGCAAATTGGCCATTCACAGAGATTACCGCAAGGTTAGCATCGGGGATGTGGGTTTTCGCAGAATTAACCGTGGCATATTTGGCTTCGTGTTGGCCACCACCTTGGTTTTTTTTATTAAATAAGTCTTCAATGGCAATTAATGTGGCATCGTTAGCATCATCGCTTGGCCCTTTAATGACAATCATTAAATCGCCATTTTTAGCCTCTTCCAATTCAGGGGTTAATAGCCCTAAATTTCTGAGTACGCCTTTATTCATTTCTGTTGCCATCGCAACAAAGGCTTGTTCAACATTATCAAGTTGATTGGCCTTTGTTGAAATAGACATCAGTGACACGGAATCAAAATAAGTATTCTTTTTTATGACAACTTTAGTCGACATAGTTTTCTCCGAAATAATGGGTGAGATACAGGGCATCACGTAAGCCAAATAGCATGTCGCTGCCAGAACTTGACCCGATATTTAAAATCTC
>NZ_JAYQWM010000100.1:0-11000 GCF_036662595.1 Escherichia sp. Lx600-2
AGATAAAAACGTTCTGACGTTTACGGGTGAGGTAAAAATGGCTGAGCGATCGTTTATACAAGAAGTTGAAAAATTACGACAAGGGCAAGGGGAAACGTTTAGTGGTGAAGGCATTCTTGCTGTCACAAAAGCACTATTGGAATCAGGTGTTTCTTATGTTGCTGGCTACCAAGGTGCGCCTATTTCACACTTAATGGATGTACTTGCTGACGCACAAGATATTTTATCTGAGTATGGAATACGTTTTGAAAACAGTGCCAGTGAAGCAACGGCGGCCGCAACCCTCGCGGCTTCCGTGAACTATCCTCTTCGTGGAGCAGTGACTTTTAAAGCAACTGTGGGTACTAACGTCGCTTCTGATGCTCTAGCAAACCTAGCCTCCGGTGGGGTACTGGGTGGGGCACTGATCATTGTTGGGGAAGATTACGGCGAAGGTTCGTCTATTATGCAAGAGCGTAGCCATGCTTTCGCGATGAAGTCTCAAATGTGGCTACTTGACCCTCGTCCTAATTTGCCATCTATTGTTCAAGCGGTAAAAGATGGGTTTGATCTTTCTGAAGCGAGTAATACGCCTGTCATGTTACAGATGCGTATTCGCTCTTGCCATGTTCATGGGCAATTCATTTGCTCTGATAATCAACACCCTAAATTTACCGTAAAAGATGCCCTCGAAAACCCGACAAGAGACGTTAGCCGTATTGTTTTGCCGCCAGCAAGTTTCTTGCACGAAAAAGAAAAAATTGAAGCACGTTGGCCTGCTGCAATTAAATTTATCCAACAGCGTGAGCTGAATGAATTTTTTGCTGAAGACGCAGAAGATGTGGGCATTGCATTACAAGGGGGGTGCTATAACACGTTGATCCGCGCTTTAAATCAAATTGGATTAGCGGATGTTTTTGGTAACAGCCAAATACCGTTATACGTGATGAATGTGGCCTATCCTCTAATTGATGATGAATTTGAGCGTTTTTGCCGCAATAAAAAGGCCATTCTTATTCTAGAGGAAGGGCAACCGAACTTTGTAGAGCAAAACGTAGCAAATATCCTACGCCAACGAAATATTGATATTGAATTACATGGCAAGGATATGTTGCCGATGGCAGGTGAATACAATACAGCGACTGTGCTTGCTGGCTTGCGTTCTTTCCTTGAACATTACGGAAAAATTGAGCCTCAAGTTAAAGCCGCTGCAAAGCAAATCCGTATTCCAACCATTAACATTGCCACTCAACAGCTTGATGACCCTCTACCTGAATATGTGAATGCAGCAGAGCCAACATTAGATAGCTCGGTACATGCACGCCCACCCGGTTTTTGTACTGGCTGCCCAGAAAGGCCTATTTTTACTGCGATGAAACTGGTTGAACGTGAATTGGGTGAACACCATGTCAGTGCAGATATTGGTTGCCATTTATTTTCCATACTGCCTCCTTTTAATTTAGGTAATACCACCATGGGATATGGGCTGGGAGGTGCGGGTGCTGCGGCCTTGAATGCAAAAGCAGGGAAGCGCGCTATTTCAGTTATGGGTGATGGCGGCTTTTGGCATAACGGCTTAACCAGTGGTATTGCGAATAGCGTGTTTAATCGTAGTGATAATTTAACCATTGTTGTTGATAACAGCTATACATCAGCAACGGGTGGACAAGATATTCTTTCATCAACCGCTTTAAACCCAACGCGTAGCACGGGCCATGAAATCGAAAAGGCCGTGAAAGGGGTCGGTGTGAATTGGGTTAAAACCATTAAACACACTTATGACCTGAAAACCATGACTAACACATTACGTGAAGCTTTAACTACTGATGAGAAAGGGCCAAAAGTCCTCATTGCACAAAGCGAATGTATGTTGAATAAACAGCGACGTGAAAAGAAAAAGGTTCGTACTGATGTTGCTGCGGGTAAACGAGTCGTGCGTGAACGTTTCGGTATCGACCCTGATACATGTACGGGAGATCACTCCTGTATTCGTTTATCAGGGTGCCCATCTTTATCCATCAAGCCCAACCAAGACCCATTGAGAACTGACCCAGTTGCAACAGTAATGAATAGCTGTGTGGGCTGCGGCTTATGCGGTGAGGTTTCTCATGCCGCTGTTTTATGCCCTTCATTTTTTAAAGCCCAGATTATCACTAATCCAACTGGCTGGGACAAGCTATGCCACCGTATTCGAGGTTGGTTTATTGGTTATTTACAACGTCGTGATTCGCGTCGTCGTGAACAATTCAGTTTTTAAGGGGGAATAAATGCTTTCATCCTCAATAGCATTGCAGCCCATCAAAATAGCGATTTTAGCGATGGGTGGTGAAGGTGGCGGAGTTCTTGCGGATTGGATAGTCAATCTAGGCGAAGAAAATGGTTATTTTGCGCAAACAACTTCAGTACCTGGTGTTGCCCAGCGTACGGGAGCGACGATTTATTATGTCGAGTTATTTCCTGGCGCAGATAACTTACAAACGCCACGCCCAGTTTTAGCCCTAATGCCTATGCCGGGTGATGTTGATGTAGTACTGGCTTCTGAGTTAATGGAAGCGGGCAGAGCAGTTCAACGGGGTTTTGTTACACCAGAACGGACGACCTTAATCAGCTCGACACACCGTGTTTACTCAATTGCTGAAAAGTCAGCGATGGGAGATGGGCGCGTTGATAGCCAAGCACTTATTCGTCACGCAAGTTCATCTGCCCGCCAGTTTATTCATTTTGATATGTCACAAGCGGCACAGGATACAGGCAGTGTCATCAGCGCGGTTCTATTTGGTGCGTTGTTTGGTTCAGGGGTCTTACCCTTTAGCCGCACGCAATTTGAGGAAACGATTGTTCGTGGTGGCGTCGGTGTAAAACCAAGCTTGCGTGCTTTCGCATTAGGTGCTGAAAAGTCAGTACACCCGGAAGAGCCTTACCAAGCGCCATCAGCACAAAACGTGATACATACACCTAAAAACAAGCAAGTTTCAGCGTTACTAGCGCGTGTCGAAAATGAATTTTCTCCTCATGTGCATTATCTGGTCACCGAAGGCATCCGTCGGCTTATTGATTACCAAGACCCTGCTTATGCCACGTTGTACTTGAATCGCCTTAATAACCTGTTTGCGCAAAATGGTGGCCAAGATGAGCGGTTACAGCGGGCACTTGCACGCCATTTGGCCCTTTGGATGTCTTATGAGGACACCATCCGTGTGGCTGACCTGAAAATCCGTGATAGCCGATTTGCGCGAGTACGCGATGAAGTACAGGCAAAAGATAACCAATTATTGAATATCAATGAATTTATGCATCCACGCATTGAAGAAATCTGCGAAACGCTTCCCAAAAATTTAGGTCGCTGGTTAATGCGTCCACATTGGTTACACAAAGCGCTTCGCAAAGTGACAGAAAAAGGGCGCACCATCACTACCAGTTCTTTCTTTGGCTTTTTACAGTTGTATCTATTAGCTGCTTGGCGAAAAAGACGGCGTTCGACGTTACGTTATCAACTTGAAACACAACGGATTGAAAAGTGGCTAGAGCTAGTGGCTCAGGCTGCACAAACCAACCCTGCACTAGCTGCAGAAATTACGCAGTGCCAGCGTGTGGTTAAGGGGTATAGCGATACACATGCTCGAGGGTTGCGTAATTTCCAAATATTAATGGATATCGTTGCCCAGCAGGGTAGTAAGTTAGCGCCAATTAATTTGCGGGAACTGCGTGAAGCTGCATTGGCTGATGAACATGGAAAAGAATTAGAAAAATGTCGCCAACGGCTGGCTATAAATTAAGGGTAAATCATGAGCTTACTGAAATTTTCTAGACCACATAAAATTCATTTTTCGCAGTGTGACCCTGCTGGGATCGTTTTTTATCCCCAGTATTTTGTGATGTTTAACAACCTACTTGAACACTGGTTTGATGAACTCATTCCTCAAGGGTTTGCCGGTTATATCCTTGAACAACGGTTTGGGTTGCCGACCGTACACTTAGACGCTGAGTTTACCGCGATTAGCCGTATGGGGGATGAAGTGATGCTAGAGCTTCATGTCGAACGTATTGGTAGCAAATCTTTGACCTTACGTCAGCGCTGCATAGGGCGAGAGGGGGAATTACGCATGCAAGTGACACAAACTTATGTCACCACCTCGCTAGTGACACATCAAGCTATTCCTATACCCGACATTCTGTATCAGGCGTTAACTGCTCAACAACCCGTAAGCGCAAAAGGGGAAATATGATGAATATTGTATGTATTGGTGGTGGGCCGGCAGGCTTGTACTTTGGGTTACTGATGAAACGGCAAAATCCCCAAAATCGGGTTGTGGTAGTGGAACGCAATCGGCCATATGACACTTTTGGGTGGGGGGTCGTATTTTCAGATGCAACACTGCATAACTTACGCCGTGCAGACCCTGAGTCGGCAGAGACCATTGCTGCGGAATTCAGTCACTGGGATGACATTGATGTGCATTTCAAAGGGACTTGCCACCGCAGTGGGGGGCATGGCTTTATTGGTATAGGGCGTAAAAAATTACTCAATATCTTGCAAGACCGCTGCCTTGAACTAGGTGTCGAGCTAGTATTCGAAACTCAAGTCACGGACGATCAAGACATCGCCCGTCAGTACCAAGCCGATTTAGTCATTGCGTCCGATGGTATTAACAGCGCGGTACGTACGCGTTATGAAGAGGTATTTAAACCAGATATTGACCCGCGTCGTTGCCGTTTTGTTTGGTTAGGTACTAAAAAGATTTTCGATGCATTTACCTTCCTATTCGCCGAAAATGAACACGGTTGGTTCCAAGTTCATGCCTATCAATTTCAAGAAGGGTTATCAACCTTTATCGTTGAAACGACAGAAGAAACTTGGCTAAAAGCAGGTATTGACCAGATGTCGCAAGAAGATGGGATTACCTACTGTGAAAACTTGTTTGCTCCATGGCTTGAAGGGGAAAAATTGATGGCTAATGCTGCGCATTTACGTGGCGCAGCAATTTGGATCCGTTTCCCGCGGGTCATTTGTGATAACTGGGTACACTGGACTCAACCAACATCAGGGAAAGATGTACCTATCGTGTTAATGGGGGATGCGGCTCACACTGCGCACTTTTCTATCGGTTCAGGCACCAAATTAGCCTTAGAAGATGCGATTGAGCTGTGTGAAAGCCTGAAAACTGCAAAAGGTGATTTACGCAATGGGCTAGCACATTATCAGCAAGTACGTAGCGTGGAAGTCCTGAAAATTCAGAATGCGGCGCGTAATTCCACCGAGTGGTTCGAAAATGTTAGCCGCTATGAAAACCTTGCTCCCGAGCAGTTTGCTTATTCTTTGTTAACGCGCTCTCAACGTATTTCCCATGAAAATTTGCGTGTTCGTGATACTCCTTGGCTGGAAAAATACGAACAGTGGTTCGCTGCGCAAGCGGGTGTCACACCGCCAGTCAATATACCGCCAATGCTGACACCTTATCAGTTACGTGGGGTTACCTTGAGTAACCGTGTGGTGGCTTCACCGACCTTATTATACAGCGCCAATCAAGGCGTGGTTGAAGACTTCCATTTGGTACACCTAGGGAGCCGTGCGTTAGGAGGAATAGGGTTAGTCATGGCAGAAATGACGGCTATCGCCCCAGATGCACGTGTCACTGAGGGGTGTGCTGGGTTATGGAATGACGAGCAAGTCTCGGCTTGGCAGCGCATAACGACTTTTATACATCAAAATACCAGTGCCAAAATTGGTATTCAATTGGGTCATGCTGGGCGTCGAGGGTCAACTCAGCGTGGTTGGGAAAATGAAAACCACCCGCTGAAAGAAGGGAACTGGTCACTAGTTTCTGCTTCTGCTCTACCGTATTTACCCAATATTTCACAAACACCGGCAGAACTTACTGAAGCACAAATGGCAATAATAACTAACCAATTTGTCGCCGCTGCCAAGCGTGCTGAGGCAGCAGGGTTTGATTGGCTTGAATTACAAGCTGGTCATGGTTATTTACTGTCGAGCTTTATTTCTCCATTAACCAACCAACGTACCGATGTGTATGGCGGGGTGTTAGAAAATCGCCTGCGTTTTCCATTGGCAGTGATCAGCGCAGTACGCCAAGTGTGGTCAAAACCATTGTCAGTACGTCTTTCCAGTACCGACTGGGTAGATGGGGGGACCACTGTAGATGATGCGGTGCAAATTGCTCGTGCGATGAAACAAGTGGGAGTCGACATGGTGGATTGTTCTTCAGGGGAGGTTTCGCCGCAACAGCAGCCGGTGTATGGCCGGATGTACCAGACACCAATGGCTGACCGCATTCGTAACGAAGCCGGGGTCCCGGTGATCGCCGTTGGGGCGATCACCGACGCTGACCAAGTTAACAGCATTATCGCAGCAGGGCGGGCAGATTTATGTGCATTGTCGCGTCCATTGTTATCTGACCCAGCATGGTTATTACATGAATGTGCTCGCTATGGCTGGGAAACACAGTGGCCAGCAGCGTATGAATACGGGCGCCAACAGCTTACCCAATCGTTGAGGTCACGCTAAGGGCGTTGGCAAATGAAGAGGAAAATAGCATGAGAACACAGTCCCATGACCAATATCGTGAAAATGTGGCGGGTCGAGCTGATGTAGCTGACACCCCTGAACTTGTCGCGTATTACCAACAACTGGATGCACTAAAAACTGGCGCTTTATGGACAGTCGCAAACAAAATAGAGCCGTGGCAACCTCAGTCTAGTTCTGTGCCAGTTTTGTGGCGTTACCGTGACCTACGTGAGCATGTGTTGCGTTCGGTGGAATTAGTGACCCCAGAAAAAGCAGGGCGTCGTGTGATTTACCTGAATAACCCCGGTCGTCAAGATGTGGCGGCCGCCGTGGGGTGGTTGTATTCCGGTCTGCAAGTCATGCATCCCGGAGAAGCCGCTTCTGCTCATGCTCATTCCTCTTCGGCGTTGCGTTTTATTATGGAAGGTCGTGGTGCTTATACCATCGTAGAAGGGCAGAAAATGATGCTAGAAGCTAACGACTTTGTACTCACACCTAACGGCACATGGCATGAGCATGGGGTAGCGGAAGATGGTTTACCGTGCATTTGGCAAGATGGCCTTGATATTCCATTGGTTAATGCCATGGAAGCCGGTTTCTATAAAGTTCACCCTGATTTACACCAAGTACAGACACGCCCACTTGATTACCCTGTTGGCATGTGGGGCGGCACTGCGTTAAGGCCACATGATATCGGCTGGGATAAACCGTATTCCCCATTATTTAAATACCAATGGGGGCCAACTTACGATGCATTACGTCGTGCGGCAAAAGTCGCGGATGGCTCGGTATTTGATGACATTTTGATGCACTACACCAACCCATTAACGGGAGGGGCAGTGATGCCGACAATTGGGGCCAGTATGCAATTGCTACGACCGGGGTTTGTGGGCAAAGCCCATCGCCATACGGGGAGCTTTATTTATCAAGTTGCGAAAGGCCAAGGTTATTCAGTGATTAATGGCCAGCGCTTTGATTGGCAAGAGCGTGACATTTTCTGCGTACCGTCGTGGATGTTCCATGAACACGTCAATATTTCACAAACGGATGACGCATGTCTGTTTTGTTTTAATGATTTACCCGTGATGCAGTCTTTAGGCCTGTATTACGAAGAAGCCTTAGTAGATAACGATGGGCACCAAAAGGTGGCCTCTTAACAGGCTGAGTTATTGATAACAATTTTGTCTGGTTTTAATTAACTAATTTTACGTGAAACTGAGTGCAATTCTAAGTGGCACTCAAGGAGAAATCATATGCGCTTAATAACTTACCGTTCTGATGTAACTGCCGCTGCTCGTTTAGGGGCTATTGTTGACCAGCAAGTCGTGGATTTAGCTCGTCTAGCTGAAGAACAGGGGCAATATCTACCAGATAATATGTTGGATTTTATTGATTTAGGCCCTCAAGGCGTACGTGTGGGTACTGAGTTGCTTAATATCTACCAAGGGTTATTTCCTGCGGGTACGGCATGGCCAGTGCAAAATGTGAAAATTTTAGCGCCTATTCCTCGTCCGCGTAAAAATATTTTTGGCATAGGTTTAAATTATGTAGAGCATGTTGCTGAGTCCAGTCGTACTTTAGATACTTCGAAAGAATTGCCTAAACAACCGGTTATTTTTTCTAAACCGCCAACGACCGTAATTGGCCCTGGAGATGCTATCGAACATAACGGGCAGATCACCCAACAATTAGATTGGGAGGTCGAACTTGCTGTGGTCATTGGGACTCGTGCGAAAAGGGTTGCAGCTAAAGATGCCCTCAATTATGTATTTGGTTATAGCTTGATGATAGATATGAGTGCGCGTGATTGCCGCCGTGCTGGGCAATGGATTTACTCTAAAGGGCAAGACACTTATGCACCGTTTGGCCCATGTATTGTAACTGCTGATGAAATCCCTGATCCCCATAATTTAAACCTGAACTTAAAAGTGAATGGTGTGACCAAACAGGATTCAAACACCCGTCATATGTTATTCAATGTGAATACATTGATTGAAGATATCAGCCAAGGTATTACGTTAGAGCCAGGGGATATTATTGCTACTGGGACGCCTGAGGGGGTTGGTGCGGGGCGTTCTCCTCAAGAGTGGGTTTGGCCGGGGGATGTGATAGAGGCCTATGTTGAACACATTGGTGAATTGCGTCATCCGGTTGTGTCAGTGTAAGGGGGAAGCATGTTAGAACTTCAATGTTTTAAAGCAGCAGCAGTACAGGCGGCTCCTGTCTTTTTAGACACTGACGCAACTGTGGATAAAGTGTGTCGGTTAATTGAGGAAGCCGCAGATAACGGTGCAAAATTAGTGGCTTTTCCAGAGGTTTTTATTGCAGGCTATCCGTATTGGAGTTGGGTAATGAACCCAATTGACGGCAGTCCGTGGTTTGAAAAACTGTGTAAATCGGCAATCGAAGTTCCGGGGCCGGAAATTCAAAAAGTCGCGCAAGCTGCGGCACGCCATCACATTAACGTTGTTATTGGGGTCAATGAGCGCAGCCCTACAGGCATCGCGACTTTGTACAATACATTAGTCACCATTTCGGATGAGGGGCAAATTTTAGGCCGTCATCGCAAACTGGTACCGACATGGGCGGAAAAACTGACGTGGGCCAATGGGGATGCCTCTTCATTAAAAGTGCACCAAACGAGTATTGGGCCATTGGGGGCCCTAGCGTGTGGGGAAAATACCAATACCTTAGCGAGGTTTGCTTTATTAGCCCAAGGGGAATTAGTGCATATCGCCAGCTATATTGCTTTACCCGTTGCGCCAAAAGATTACGATATGGCGGATGCTATTCGTCTGCGCGCTTCTGCACACTGTTTTGAAGGCAAAGTATTCACCATTATTGCTTGCTCAACAGTATCAGAGGAAATTATTGAGGCGATGTCTGCCTCTCATCCAGAAGCCCGTGACTTACTGGCGCGGCCTAATAGTGCTTTTTCTGGCATTATCGGCCCTGATGGGCGGGTGATTGGTGAACCATTGGTTGACAAAGAAGGCATTGTGTATGGTGAGATTGATTTGAATCGTTGTATTCAGCCACGGCAAATGCATGATATTACTGGGCACTATAATCGGTTTGATATTTTTGATTTACAGGTAAATCGTCGCCCGCTGACTGCTGCACGCTTTAATCACCAAGGGCAAGATATCGATGAATTAAATGTTTTTCCCAGCTCAGAAGAACCGTTTGGGGGGGTAGGGCAATGAATTTAGTGCGAACATATCGGATCGGGCAAATTGTACCTTCATCCAACACCACGATGGAAACGGAGATCCCGGCTATATTACGGGCTAGGGAAGCTCTATTTGCTGAGCGTTTTACTTTCCACTCAAGCCGTATGAGGATGCAAAAAGTCACCAAAGACGAATTGGCAAAAATGGATTCAGATAGCGACCGCTGCGCACTTGAATTGTCAGATGCTGCTGTAGATGTGCTGGGATATGCTTGCCTAGTGGCGATCATGAGCATGGGGAACGGTTACCATCGGGTCTCTGAAAAACGCTTATTTCAACGCACCATGGATAATGGCCATCCAGCTCCAGTTGTAACTAGTGCAGGGGCATTAGTGGAAGGGTTACAAGCTATTGGGGCAAAAAAAGTGTCTATCTTAACGCCCTATATGAAACCTCTCACTCAGTTAGTGATTGATTACATAGAAAATGAAGGCATTGAAGTGGTGGATAGCATTTCACTAGAAATCCCTGATAACTTGGATGTGGGGCGGCAAAACCCGCTAGCTCCCGTTGAAATCACCAAAAAATTGAATACGCAAGTGGATGCTATTGTGGCTTCCGCTTGTGTACAGATGCCTTCGTTACCGTCAATACAGCTTATTGAAGACCGCGTAGGGCTACCCGTATTATCGTCTTCGGTGGCTACCACGTATATGATGTTGAAAAAGTTGGGTTTAGAGACTGGTATTGGTGGGTTTGGTTCATTGCTAAATGGTAAGTTTTAGCTGAATTATTGCTCTTTTCTGTTACTCTTTGAGGGGCGGTGATTTAATGCATAGTGCTTATCAAGGGGAGCAAATGCCAGATTCAAAAATTTTTGTTGATCATTATTTGCCTGCCCTGCTTGGGCAGGCTTGGATGCTGGTCTCTTCAGAGTTTCACGCGACCGTGGAAACCAAAGGGCTTTCTGTATTGGAATGGCGGGTGTTATCCACATTAGCAGGTAATGGGTCTATGGGGATCACTGAGCTTTCGCAAAAAACAGTGAGTAAGCAGCCAACAATTACACGTGTGCTACAACGACTTGAACAGCAAGGGCATGTGATCCGCCATAATAACCATAATGGTAGTGATAAACGAATAACATTAGTTAGCGTGACATCGAGCGGGATGTCATTAGTTGATGATCTCCTTATCGCAGCACAGCAGCATGAAGAAGCTGTTTTAGCACCGCTAGGTGTTCGTAAAAGTAAAATGCTTAAGCAAATATTGCGGGAGCTGATTGAGCGCCATAGTTTTGAGGGGAACAATATAGATAAACGTCA
>NZ_JAYQWM010000101.1:0-10875 GCF_036662595.1 Escherichia sp. Lx600-2
CACGGGAATATCTGCGGCAGCGGGCTTGTAATGGGTTAAGTGATAACAGATGTCTGGAAATATAGGGGCAAATCCAAGGTAGTTAAAAACGCAATCGAAACCGCAGATGGAGCATTGGATCTTTATAATAAATATCTCGATCAGGTCATCCCCTGGCAGACCTTTGATGAAACCATAAAAGAGTTAAGTCGCTTTAAACAGGAGTATTCACAGGCAGCCTCCGTTTTAGTTGGCGATATTAAAACCTTACTTATGGATAGCCAGGATAAGTATTTTGAAGCAACCCAAACAGTGTATGAATGGTGTGGTGTTGCGACGCAATTGCTCGCAGCGTATATTTTGCTATTTGATGAGTACAATGAGAAGAAAGCATCCGCCCAGAAAGACATTCTCATTAAGGTACTGGATGACGGCATCACGAAGCTGAATGAAGCGCAAAAATCCCTGCTGGTAAGCTCACAAAGTTTCAACAACGCTTCCGGGAAACTGCTGGCGTTAGATAGCCAGTTAACCAATGATTTTTCAGAAAAAAGCAGCTATTTCCAGTCACAGGTAGATAAAATCAGGAAGGAAGCGTATGCCGGTGCCGCAGCCGGTGTCGTCGCCGGTCCATTTGGATTAATCATTTCCTATTCTATTGCCGCGGGCGTAGTTGAAGGGAAACTGATTCCAGAATTGAAGAACAAGTTAAAATCTGTGCAGAGTTTCTTTACCACCCTGTCTAACACGGTTAAACAAGCGAATAAAGATATCGATGCCGCCAAATTGAAATTAACCACCGAAATAGCCGCCATCGGGGAGATAAAAACGGAAACTGAAACAACCAGATTCTATGTTGATTATGATGATTTAATGCTTTCTTTGCTAAAAGAAGCGGCAAAAAAAATGATTAACACCTGTAATGAGTATCAGAAAAGACACGGTAAAAAGACACTCTTTGAGGTACCTGAAGTCTGATAAGCGATTATTCTCTCCATGTACTCAAGGTATAAAGTTTATCACATTTAAAAATACAGACGTTTTTTAAAGATTGAGAGTTACCTGTTGATAATAAGGTATCGGGTAACTCTCATTATGACAGAGCGCTTTCAAAAACAGGGCTACGAAATGGCGAGCATCCAGACGTATATTAAGAAAGCCCCCATCAACATCTATTAAATTTATCACTGCGCCCAGTCAGGTTTATTTAAGATATGATCCTGCCAGTCAATCACTTCTGATTCTTTCACTGCGATATGACGCACAGAGATACGTTCACCATGCATTGCCGCTTTCGAACCAGTAAGCAGCGGATGCCACGCAGGTAAATCTTTACCTTCCGCCAGCAAACGATAAGCGCAGGTCATTGGCAGCCATTCGAATGTTGGCAGATTTTCACGGGTTAATTTAATGCAGTCGGGTTCAAACTCGAAACGACGTTCGTAGTTCCGACATTGACAGGTTTTAATATTGAGCTGGCGACAGGCGACGTTAGTGAAGTAGATTTCGTCGGTGTCTTCATCCATCAGTTTATGCAGGCAACACTGACCGCAACCATCACACAACGACTCCCATTCCGCATCGCTCATTTCGTCCAGGGTTTTACTTTGCCAGAAAGGTACATCGCTCATCAGGTGTTCCGCCATTACGTTAAAACGCACCTTATAACCAGTCTGGCACAGCGATGCAAGTTTTGCCGCCGCTTTCAGGCGGCAAAAAGTATTACAAAACGCGAGTTGTCAAAGAATGCCCATCGAAAGTGACTGTCAGCTCATCACCGCTTTGCAACGGGCCGACGCCATCAGGCGTGCCTGTCAGCACAACGTCACCAGCCTTGAGGGTAAAAAACTTGCTCATATAAGCGATCAGCGGAACGATTTTATGGATCATGTCCGCAGTCGTACCTTGCTGGCGTTGTTCGCCGTTTACGCTCAGGCCCAGCGTTGTATTTTGCGGATCGCCGGTGAATTCCGCCGCGGGAATAAACCCGGAAAGCGGACAAGAGTTATCAAACGCTTTAGCCTTTTCCCACGGCTGCCCGGCTTTCTTCATTTTTCCCTGAACATCACGCAACGTCAGATCGAGCGCCACGCCGTAACCGGCAATGGCTTTGCGGACATGCTCTTCCGTAGCCTGACGCAGCGTCGCGCCAATCAACACCGCCAGTTCGACTTCATGATGAACTGAACCGAAATCGGATGGGATCGCCAATGGCTGCCGCAGATCGCACAGTGCCGTTTCTGGTTTAATAAACAGCACTGGCTCTTCGGGCACTGCGCTGCCCATCTCTTTAATATGTTTGGCATAGTTACTGCCAACACAGACTACTTTACTCACCGGATAATCCAGCAGCGCACCTTGCCAGTTGTGATGTTGATACATAACGTTCCCCTCACCTTATCGTGGATATGAAAACCCGCGCCGACAAAGATAATGCCACCGCCGGATATCGGTTATTTGTTAGTGTCGTCTGTTTTCTGCCCCATGACGGAAAGATGTTGCTTCAGCAAATCTTCGGGTGGTGGCGGTAACTGCAAATAGTAACCTTGCTCGGTTAATGCCTGTTTAACCTTTTCAATATCGGCATTGACCAGTTTCTTCCGCCCATCCAGCGGCAGAATCATCGCTAACTGAGGCTGACCAAAACCTTTCATCAGTTCCTCAGGAACACGCGAAAAATCGTCTTTTTTTTCGACATATAAATAGGTCTGGTCACGCTTGCTGCTTCGATAAATCACACAAAACATACTTTTACTCTTTAAGATGCCAGGTTTTGGCATAAGCTAACATCAATGAAACCCGCGCCACAAGCCAGCCAGCTGTAGATTCTACGGTTTGTTGAGTCCATGCCCCCTTTATAAGTAATCCCCCCGGCAAAAATGCCGCGACGGGATTTTACCGAACGCAGGAAAGCCACTGGAATTCTCCCGTAATGGATTGTTATATTATAACAGTTCATCGTACTCATTCTGAACAGGAGACTACCAATGAAAATCAAGAGCATCAGTAAGGCTGTATTGCTGCTTGCACTGCTAACCTCCACGAGCTTTGCTGCGGGTAAGAATGTCAATGTTGAGTTCAGAAAAGGCCATAGCAGCGCTCAGTACTCCGGCGAAATAAAGGGATACGATTACGATACATATACCTTCTATGCCAAAAAAGGTCAGAAAGTGCATGTGAGTATCTCTAATGAAGGTGCTGATACTTACCTCTTCGGGCCAGGAATCGATGATTCTGTTGATTTATCCAGATATTCCCCAGAACTCGATAGTCACGGACAATACTCACTCCCTGCTTCTGGCAAATATGAGCTGCGAGTGCTGCAAACCCGAAACGACGCCCGTAAAAACAAAACTAAAAAATATAACGTCGATATTCAAATTAAGTAAATGTCAACCGACGGGGACTCTCCCCGTCATAAACGTTAACGCCCCACTCCTCTCTGTCGCTCAAGAGGTTAATGACGAATAGAACATAATGTAAACAAGACATCACTCACGACACATAAATAACATCTTTGTGGTGGTTTGATTGATTTTTCCACTCCGCTTACCATCTACACCAAAATAACGATCATCACGGCATAATTTTTCTTTAACATCGCAAAATACACCGTTAGCGAATGTAAATTCGCTGGGATCGTAGCCTTGTAATGATTGTAAGTTTTCAGCGGTTTTTTCGCCGAGATATTTCCTTGTTAACTCTGGGGAAATGCCATCTGAGTTCACACAAATATACGGGTCACAAACAATGCCGCACGCCGGAGATTGAAGTCCGCCAGCGTCATTTCCAGACGCCATTGATGAGAACATCATCCCCACACCTGACAATCCGATATAAAAAATACGCATCATATTCATAGCACATCCTGATAATCCAACCGTACAACACTTATGCTCATTTCATCATCAATCCGTAATCAAAACCGCTGACCTGGACGAGTTACGATGACCTGACAGAAGTATCAGACGTCTTCTGCGGTTTCTATGATAGAGCAATTCTGTGGCGGATATTAAGATAACGGGTATCTGTTCTTTAATGATGCTGCAAAAAATGGAAAGTTAAGAAAGCCTGGCATGGTGAAAAAATACACTTGCCTCAATACTGGATATTTAAACAGGTCTAAAGATGCTGTCACGATTAGGGTGCGGAAAAAGGAAGCGTAAATAAGAAGAATCAAAAGTACGACGGCAATGGGTTGATTGACAAGGGTATTTTTTAAGCTATGAATCAGCGCCATTTATCACAGAATAGACTTTTACTCTGAATAAATGGGAGGGTGACTTGCCTCAATATAATCCAGACTATAACATGCCTTATAGTCTTCGGAACATCATCGCGCGCTGGCGATGATTAATAGCTAATTGAGTAAGGCCAGGATGTCAAACACGCCAATCGAGCTTAAAGGCAGTAGCTTCACTTTATCTGTGGTTCATCTGCATGAGGCAGAACCTAAGGTTATCCATCAGGCGCTGGAAGACAAAATCGCTCAGGCCCCCGCATTTTTAAAACATGCCCCCGTTGTACTCAACGTCAGTGCACTGGAAGACCCGGTAAACTGGTCAGCGATGCATAAGGCGGTTTCGGCAACCGGTTTGCGGGTTATTGGCGTAAGTGGCTGCAAAGATGCGCAACTTAAAGCCGAAATTGAAAAAATGGGGCTGCCTATCCTGACGGAAGGAAAGGAAAAAGCGCCACGTCCAGCTCCCGCACCGCAGGTTCCAGCGCAAAATACAACGCCAGTCACAAAAACGCGTTTAATAGATACCCCGGTGCGTTCCGGTCAGCGTATTTATGCTCCACAATGTGATCTGATTGTTACAAGCCACGTTAGCGCTGGGGCCGAATTGATTGCCGATGGGAACATTCATGTCTATGGCATGATGCGCGGTCGTGCGCTTGCAGGGGCAAGTGGTGACCGGGAAACGCAAATATTTTGTACGAACCTGATGGCGGAATTGGTGTCCATCGCAGGTGAATACTGGCTGAGTGATCAAATCCCAGCAGAATTTTATGGCAAAGCGGCGCGACTGCAGTTAGTCGAAAACGCTTTGACCGTTCAACCGTTAAATTGATCCCTTTTTAACAAGGAATTTCTATGGCACGCATTATTGTTGTTACTTCGGGCAAAGGGGGTGTTGGTAAGACAACCTCCAGCGCGGCCATCGCCACTGGTTTGGCCCAGAAGGGAAAGAAAACTGTCGTGATAGATTTTGATATCGGCCTGCGTAATCTCGACCTGATTATGGGTTGCGAACGCCGGGTCGTTTACGATTTCGTCAACGTCATTCAGGGCGATGCAACGCTAAATCAGGCGTTAATTAAAGATAAGCGTACTGAAAATCTCTATATTCTGCCGGCATCGCAAACACGCGATAAAGATGCCCTCACCCGTGAAGGGGTCGCTAAAGTTCTTGATGATCTGAAAGCGATGGATTTTGAATTTATCGTTTGTGACTCCCCGGCAGGGATTGAAACCGGTGCGTTAATGGCACTCTATTTTGCAGACGAAGCCATTATTACCACCAACCCGGAAGTCTCCTCAGTACGCGACTCTGACCGTATTTTAGGCATTCTGGCGTCAAAATCACGCCGCGCAGAAAATGGCGAAGAGCCTATTAAAGAGCACCTGCTGTTAACGCGCTATAACCCAGGCCGCGTAAGCAGAGGTGACATGCTGAGCATGGAAGATGTGCTGGAGATCCTGCGCATCAAACTCGTCGGCGTGATCCCAGAGGATCAATCAGTATTGCGCGCCTCTAACCAGGGTGAACCGGTCATTCTCGACATTAACGCCGATGCGGGTAAAGCCTACGCAGATACCGTAGAACGTCTGTTGGGAGAAGAACGTCCTTTCCGCTTCATTGAAGAAGAGAAGAAAGGCTTCCTCAAACGCTTGTTCGGAGGATAAGTTATGGCATTACTCGATTTCTTTCTCTCGCGGAAGAAAAACACAGCCAACATTGCAAAAGAACGGCTGCAGATTATTGTTGCTGAACGCCGTCGCAGCGATGCAGAACCGCATTATCTGCCGCAGTTGCGTAAAGATATTCTTGAGGTCATTTGTAAATACGTACAAATTGATCCTGAGATGGTAACCGTACAGCTTGAGCAAAAAGATGGCGATATTTCTATTCTTGAGCTGAACGTGACCTTACCGGAAGCAGAAGAGCTGAAATAATCCCGCTGTAAAAGCGCATTTATCTTCAAGGCAGAGTTATCTCTGCCTTGAGTTTTTCATCCCTCTCATCCACGTTGTGGTAAAGCGGCGAGTATTCTTGCTGATACTCCTCATTGCTATTTCCACCTCCCCCTTTACACCTTAAGGATGTTCCCACGCACAAAAAAAATGTTTATGCCTGGTTGAGTAAATAACCTTATTGTTGGTATGGATATACTGGGAGATGATAACCCCGCAATTTCATTATTCATTATTCATTGTTCTCCCATAGGATGAGGTTTCCCGCCGTAACTGGCGGGCTTTTTTTACCCCAGAATTTTCTCTTTTAACATCCTGTAAACGAAAACTGTGCCGAAGTGCAGTTTAATCGTTGATGGTCAGAATGACCAGTTCACACCAGCCACCGCGTTCCACGGGGATTCCACATCGGCACCGTTGCTATACCCCACCCCGAGATGCCCGCTTAACGTACTGCTGAATGAGGCTTTAATACCTGCCTGGTATATTCCACGTCTGCCCGACAAATCATTGACGAAATTACCGTCATTATTCACTTTCACCCGGTTATCATCGACAAATTCTTTGCGCACAGCCGCCTTCAGCCACGGCTCAACTTCCATACAGTTCCCCAGACGCATGTTGTAACTCAGCGTTGCACCCAGTTCACGATATATACTGCGGGTATCGACTGATTTCGATTCCATGCCATTGGATAAATGATAGTAGCGTCTAAGTGACCTTAGCTCGGCTGCAACATCAGCCCGCAGGCACCAGACCAGGGGATTCATCCTGAAGAGACAGCGCAGGTGTATTGTGTTCACCGCTCACCAAAGACATCATGATGAAATGATGATATCCCGCATAAGAAAGAGGCATTTTTTAAACGCAGTGCGCTGAAGTGTAGTTGGATAAAAAATCACTCTTTTCAGATAATACTGTCGTACGCTTATCTTTCGACAATGAGGCCGTCGGCAAAATAAAATGACTAATGTAATCGTTGCTGATGAATATCTTCTGCTCACATAAAAATCACACAATAATATTGATAAATCAGATTATCTTACCATTACAACATTGCGTTAACAGTCAATGACACTTCTTGAATAAAAATATTGTCAATCAATGAGTTATTCCTCATTTAAGATTATTCTCATTCACGTAAAAAACATAATTCCTATCATCACAGCCACGCTCATTTTGAATTATCTGAATAATAGCGAGCGTTCTTTAGTTAAGCAGATCTTAATTGAAGACGAAATTATTGTGTGTGCAACTTACTTAATACCGGACATCTAAGTTGAAGAAAAAAATACTTGCCTTCGGGCTTATCTCAGCATTGTTCTGCTCCACGCCAGCGATGGCGGATATGAACCGCACCACGAAAGGTGCATTGCTAGGCGCAGGCGTTGGATTACTTACTGGCAATGGTGTTAATGGCGTACTGAAAGGTGCAGCTGTTGGCGCTGGTGTTGGTGCAGTAACAGAAAAAGGCCGCGACGGTAAAAATGCACGTAAAGGTGCAAAAGTGGGTGCCGCCGTTGGTGCTGTCACTGGCGTTCTGACCGGCAATGGCCTCGAAGGGGCGATTAAAGGTGCCGTGATTGGCGGTACGGGTGGTGCAATTCTGGGTAAAATGAAATAAGGAATGATGATGAAAAAATTTGCTTTACTGGCGGGCCTGTTTGTTTTCGCACCAATGACCTGGGCGCAGGACTACAATATTAAAAACGGTTTGCCGTCAGAAACCTATATTACTTGCGCAGAAGCCAACGAAATGGCAAAAACTGACAGCGCACAGGTTGCAGAAATTGTTGCGGTAATGGGTAATGCCAGCGTTGCCAGCCGTGATTTAAAAATTGAGCAATCTCCGGAACTGAGCGCCAAAGTGGTAGAAAAACTGAATCAGGTTTGCGCTAAAGACCCGCAAATGCTGTTGATCACGGCAATTGATGACACCATGCGTGCTATCGGCAAAAAATAATATTTCATATGTTACCGCGTCGATGAATTCGACGCGGTATTTTAGCTAACGGGGATCAGAACTTATATTTCAGGCCCACCATCACTGCGGTGTCATTGTAGCCATTATCACCCAGCTGCACGCCCACATTACCCCAGACGCTGGCCGCCGGATTCAGATTGCCATTTACGCCAAGTTTAATTTCCCCCAAATTACGCGCCCCGTCTTGTTCGACTTTCACGCCGTTCATTGAGACAGCAAAATCTTTACTGTTATGGATCCAGTTCATTTCAACAAAAGGTTCAAAGTCGTCACCGTGCGGACCGCTGTTTTTCTCCTGAGTACGAATAAAAGTGCGGAAACCAAGTCGGGTCTGGATGTTGTTATTTGCGTCATTCTCAATACGTGAGCCATTGGCTTCGGTGTGCGCATTATGATCGACGCCCATCCAGATAGCCTGTGCCTGTGGCTGGAAGATCCACGTATATTTCGCCGCTTCCAGACCAAAGGATTTATTCAGGGCAAAGCCGTAACCCGCTTCCAGCGAGACGGTTGCGCCTTTCGCGCTATAGGATTCATAGGCTAATTCATCCCCTTTCACCGAGTTTTTAAACCAGCTATATTGCGCCCAGGCGTCAATGTATGCGCCTTTTTTACTGATGTCATCGGCAAACCAGGTGGCATACAGCCCTGCGCTATAGCCTCTGACACTCCCTTTCGAACGATAATCCGACACGCTGGAATGAGTTGAGTTGTAGTCGCGGGCATAACCAGCCATCACTCCCAAACGCCAACTGTCACTGTCGGTAAAACCACCGGTTAACAGATCGGCCCCTAACTGCGAGACGTAGCGATGCGAGGTCGTTCTCAACTGTCCGTTGCTGTCACGCCAGGCATTATGCCCGCCAATTTGACGTAGCCAAAGTCGGCTTGAACGCTCCTGTTCAGTTACAGGATCGATGTAGCGCGTTTCACCTGCACGGTCATTCAGACGCATAACAAAAAGAGTGTTAGCGGCTGCCAGGTTGGCGACGTAACTTCCAGCTTCGGGGCGCAGGACGGGGGTGGGCGTTTCTGTTGATTCTGAATTTCCCTCTGAGCTGTTATCCTCCTCATTCACTGACTGATAACTTGTCAAATACCAGTTTTTGCCTTGTTGTTTTAGTTGATATTCGAAAGCTCCAGCTGCAATCCTTGCATCACCTTGTCTGAAGGCATCTGCTGGAGATTCATCGCCATTCACAGTTATGAGTTCGATCCCATTTAGCGTGGCCGCGCCGCTTCCTCCAGCATTTTTCACATAGACGGTAGTTGAACCCGAAGTATTACCCTCCACAATAAGTCTATCCGTAGCTGATTTATCATCACCTAATACAGTGCGGATATTAAGCTGACCATTATTACCGACATAATTACCTTTTACGGTTAACGTTTTTCCCTGGGTAAATGTTTGACCATCATCATACGAAAGATTGATAATACTGTCTGAATTAGTCAGATGGGTAACAACGGAGTCATCTTTCATATTCCAGATTGTGTTTTCTGAAAGCTTCAGCGTGGTTGTGCCGCTAACGAGTTTAGTCGCTCCATTTAGAGTAGAGTTGGACGAAATTATGTTTAAGTCACCCCCAGTATTATTAACCAGAATATTATTACCAGGCGTGATAATACTTCGATTAAGGATGCTTAAATTCGTTGTAGTTTTGTTAACATCAATACTATCCAAAGCACTTGAAAGTTCAACACTTGATAGTGCTATTTTGGCATGAGAATCGATATTTGATGCATCAATTGATATTCCTTTATCTTTTACTGATACCGCGGTGACATTGGAAAAAAATAACTCTCCACCATTGTATATTTTTGCAATGGGGGCTTTAGTGCCTGTTGTTGTAATAGAACTATTTTTTATATCAATGTTACCTTGTCGAATAGCAACTGCATAACTTCCATCAGCCACAGTTTCAAGTGCCACATAATCTAAATTAATATATGCTTTTTTCCCATTAGCATAAGCACCATAGCTATTAATGCCATTAGTTGTTATGGAACCACCATTCATTTTTAAATCAGCACGGCTAATAACTTCGTAACTGTTAGAATCACTAACTTCATCATCTACAGCATCGACACATGTTCGAGACTCTCCAGGTCTTGAACATGCAAGAACACCTACTGCATTTTCCCCAGAGGTAACAATGATCGTTTTATCTGTGGTTTCAAGACGAGTGTTATTTTCCACATTTCCAGAATCATTAACCTGACTTAAAAGTCCCGCTGAATATGCCCCCCCCCGTCTCGACTAAATTATCACCATTCATAACGATGGTGCCACCAAATTCACTGACTACTGCGCTGGCTGTTATCCCTCCATTAACATCTTGGTTATTTTCTTTGTTAGATACGCTTCCAGAGGTCTTAATATCGCTATCGCTTATATATAATACTTTGTTTTGACTATCAACAGAAATACCATAAGATCCATCACCACTAGTCATCACACTGGCATTATTTATATATCCAGTTACACCGTCATCCACTTTCACAGCATGGCTTTCGTCTTCAGTGGTTAGATATTCTTCATTACTTTTCAAAGTATTATCTTTGATTTGAATCGGCGATTCTTCATCGGTTATATAGGAAATTATACTATAATCATCCAACAATTGTGTTGCATATGCATTACCCACCGTTTTGGTAATCTGAACTCATAGGTTATTTGACCAGGAATGTTTGTTAATCCAATGAATGGATG
>NZ_JAYQWM010000102.1:0-10678 GCF_036662595.1 Escherichia sp. Lx600-2
TGATAGAAACAGAAGCCACTGGAGCACCTCAAAAACACCATCATACACTAAATCAGTAAGTTGGCAGCATCACCCAGTATTGGTTGCATTAGGATCATAAAAGGATACAACATATTCTGTTTCACCAGCAGGCGTTTTTTTGATCCTCAAGCGGACGGCCATAGCGTGTGTTTGAGATTGAACGATTGCCGTCATATGCGTTAACTTCTCTTTTTCCATTCTGTGAAAAAAGACAGATAATGCCTCCCCAAACTTATCACTGGCAACGACGCATGTACCGGGTGGTGGATTTTTTTGTAGATTGTTAAATTGCTGCTCAAGCTCGAAAGGAATATGTTTTTGTATATCTTCCGGAGATGAATAGTAAGCCTTTAATGGAACTTTCCCTGTATGCTCATTCATTGAATCTATACAGTATTGCAGAGCAAAATGTCTACATTCTATTAAACTTTTTGGTTTTCCAGTAAAATGCAACAGGCAATTATAATCTACAATATCATATTTGCTATTAGCTTTTATCTGCTCTTTTGTAAAACTCTCATCATCAGGGTACGTATGAAGGCAAGTAAAAATATCATCCAGGAATTTTATAAGCACTGGAGATACGGAAATATGTACTATATTGATTGCGTCTGCATCGCTTACGGTTAAAATCATACCTTCAGGTTGTTGCTTAGATCTGGAGACAAGAATTGAATATGCACCATCGCTATAGAAACCTAACTCAACTTCAGAACAATGATTAACAAAATGATTTAACGGCCCCTCTTTTTCAAGTGAATAAACTGAAGGACTTTTAAGATACGCAACTATATCGTCAACGAATAATTGAGATTTATTTTTTTCTCCATCCAAATCAGGCACGAAAGAAGGAGATTGTGCACATACACCGCCAACAGTTACGTTATCAACCATTTTCTTTCCCCTCATCCATATGAAAGTTGTAGTAATAATAAGGTTACTATTTAAAAATCAACTATCAAATTTCGCTCATTTATAGAGTTATTTGTCTTTTTACGTCATTACCCCATCAGGTCATCAACCTGGTAATGAAGTGGGTAAACCGGGACGTCAATGTGGGAAACAGCTCCTTGTAATGGAACCCCTATAATCAATATCATCATCTTCAACAATAATGATAAAAATTAAAAAAATTATCCATTCACGTATTTTTGTTAATATTCTTTATGTGTCAGCTCTCATAAACACAGCCAATAACTAAATGTGATTCGATTCACATTTAAACAATTTCATAATAGACAAATTTCTTGAGTATTATACTGTAGCTTCGTGTCTTTCGAGGATAAGTGCATTATGAATATCTTACATATATGTGTGACCTCAAAATGGTTCAATATTGACAACAAGATTGTCGATCACCGCCCTTGATTTGCCCTTCTGTAGCCATCACCAGAGCCAAACCGATTAGATTCAATGTGATCTATTTGTTTGCTATATCTTAAATTTGCCTTTTGCAAAGGCCATCTCTCGTTTATTTACTTGTGTTAGTAAATGATGGTGCTTGCATATATACATGGCGAATTAATGGATATTGCAAATGTAATATTCACAGGGATCACTGTAATTAAAATAAATGAAGGATTATGTAATGGAAAACTTTAAACATCTCCCTGAACCGTTCCGCATTCGTGTTATTGAGCCTGTAAAACGTACCACTCGCGCTTATCGTGAAGAAGCAATTATTAAATCCGGTATGAACCCGTTCCTGCTGGATAGCGAAGATGTGTTTATCGATTTACTGACCGACAGCGGCACCGGGGCGGTGACGCAGAGTATGCAGGCCGCGATGATGCGCGGCGACGAAGCTTACAGCGGCAGCCGCAGCTACTATGCGTTAGCCGAGTCAGTGAAAAATATCTTTGGTTATCAATACACCATTCCGACTCACCAGGGCCGTGGTGCAGAGCAAATCTATATTCCGGTACTGATTAAAAAGCGCGAGCAGGAAAAAGGCCTGGATCGCAGCAAAATGGTGGCGTTCTCCAACTATTTCTTTGATACCACGCAGGGCCATAGCCAGATTAACGGCTGTACCGTGCGTAACGTCTATATCAAAGAAGCCTTCGATACGGGCGTGCGTTACGACTTTAAAGGCAACTTTGACCTTGAGGGATTAGAACGCGGTATTGAAGAAGTTGGTCCGAATAACGTGCCGTATATCGTTGCAACCATCACCAGTAACTCCGCAGGCGGTCAGCCGGTTTCACTGGCAAACTTAAAAGCGATGTACAGCATCGCGAAGAAATACGATATTCCGGTGGTAATGGACTCTGCACGCTTTGCTGAAAACGCCTATTTCATCAAGCAGCGTGAAGCAGAATACAAAGACTGGACCATCGAGCAGATCACCCGCGAAACCTACAAATATGCCGATATGCTGGCGATGTCCGCCAAGAAAGATGCGATGGTGCCGATGGGCGGCTTGCTGTGCATGAAAGACGACAGTTTCTTTGATGTGTACACCGAGTGCAGAACCCTTTGCGTAGTTCAGGAAGGCTTCCCGACGTATGGCGGCCTGGAAGGCGGCGCGATGGAGCGTCTGGCGGTAGGTCTGTATGACGGCATGAATCTGGACTGGCTGGCTTATCGTATTGCGCAGGTGCAGTATCTGGTCGATGGTCTGGAAGAGATTGGCGTTGTCTGCCAGCAGGCGGGCGGTCACGCGGCATTCGTTGATGCCGGTAAACTGCTGCCGCATATCCCGGCTGATCAATTCCCGGCACAGGCGCTGGCCTGCGAGCTGTATAAAGTCGCCGGTATCCGTGCGGTAGAAATTGGCTCTTTCCTGTTAGGCCGCGATCCGAAAACCGGTAAACAACTGCCATGCCCGGCAGAACTACTGCGTTTAACCATTCCGCGCGCAACATATACTCAAACACATATGGACTTCATTATTGAAGCCTTTAAACATGTGAAAGAGAACGCGGCGAATATTAAAGGGTTAACCTTTACCTACGAACCGAAAGTATTGCGTCACTTCACCGCAAAACTGAAAGAAGTTTAATTGACACTACAGAGTGGCTATAAGGATATTAGCCACTCTCTTACCCTACATCCTCAATAACAAAAATAGCCTTCCTCTAAAGGTGGCATCATGACTGATCAAGCTGAAAAAAAACACTCTGCATTTTGGGGTGTTATGGTTATAGCAGGTACAGTAATTGGTGGAGGTATGTTTGCTTTACCTGTTGATCTTGCCGGTGCCTGGTTTTTCTGGGGTGCCTTTATCCTTATCATTGCCTGGTTTTCAATGCTTCATTCCGGGTTATTGTTATTAGAAGCAAATTTAAATTATCCCGTCGGCTCCAGTTTTAACACCATCACCAAAGATTTAATCGGTAACACCTGGAACATTATCAGCGGTATTACCGTTGCCTTCGTTCTCTATATCCTCACTTATGCCTATATCTCTGCTAATGGTGCGATCATTAGTGAAACGATATCAATGAATTTGGGTTATCACGCTAATCCACGTATTGTCGGGATCTGCACAGCCATTTTCGTTGCCAGCGTATTGTGGATAAGCTCGTTAGCCGCCAGTCGTATTACCTCATTGTTCCTCGGGCTGAAGATTATCTCCTTTGTGATCGTGTTTGGTTCTTTCTTCTTCCAGGTCGATTACTCCATTCTGCGCGATGCCACCAGCTCCACTGCGGGAACGTCTTACTTCCCGTATATCTTTATGGCTTTGCCGGTGTGTCTGGCGTCATTTGGTTTCCACGGCAATATTCCCAGCCTGATTATTTGCTATGGCAAACGCAAAGATAAGCTAATCAAAAGCGTGGTCTTCGGTTCGCTGCTGGCGCTGGTGATTTATCTCTTCTGGCTCTATTGCACCATGGGGAATATTCCGCGAGAAAGCTTTAAGGCGATTATTTCCTCAGGCGGCAACGTTGATTCACTGGTGAAATCGTTCCTCGGCACCAAACAGCACGGCATTATCGAGTTTTGCCTGCTGGTGTTCTCCAACTTAGCTGTCGCCAGCTCGTTTTTTGGTGTCACGCTGGGATTGTTCGATTATCTGGCGGATCTGTTTAAGATTGATAACTCCCACGGCGGGCGTTTCAAAACCGTGCTGTTAACCTTCCTGCCACCCGCGTTGTTGTATCTGATCTTCCCGAACGGCTTTATTTACGGGATCGGCGGTGCCGGACTGTGCGCCACTATCTGGGCGGTCATTATCCCCGCGGTGCTGGCAATCAAAGCTCGCAAAAAGTTTCCCAATCAGATGTTCACGGTCTGGGGCGGCAATCTTATTCCGGCGATTGTCATTCTCTTTGGTATAACCGTAATTTTGTGCTGGTTCGGCAACGTCTTTAACGTGTTACCTAAATTTGGCTAAATCCTTCAAGAAGCCAGCCATTCGCTGGCTTCTTGCCTCTCAGGAAATCACTTATGTCCAAATGGCAACTCGCCTGATCCTCCTTCACCACGTATGCTTTGCGTCACCTTACTATCAGGACGCTTTAGCCCATGTCCCGCTTTTTGATTTGTAGTTTTGCCCTGGTTTTACTTTATCCCGCTGGGATTGATATGTACCTCGTTGGTTTACCGCGCATCGCCGCCGATCTCAATGCCAGCGAAGCGCAGTTACATATTGCGTTCTCCGTTTATCTGGCAGGTATGGCAACTGCGATGTTATTTGCCGGTAAAGTGGCCGATCGTTCAGGGAGAAAACCGGTCGCCATACCCGGCGCGGCGCTATTTATTATCGCCTCGGTGTTCTGTTCACTGGCTGAAACCAGCACGTTATTTCTTGCAGGGCGCTTTCTACAGGGGTTGGGCGCGGGCTGTTGTTACGTGGTGGCATTCGCCATTTTGCGCGACACGCTGGATGATCGACGTCGGGCAAAAGTGCTGTCGTTACTCAACGGCATTACCTGCATCATTCCGGTGTTAGCGCCGGTGCTCGGTCATCTGATTATGCTTAAATTCCCGTGGCAGAGTCTGTTCTGGACGATGGCAATAATGGGCATCGCGGTACTGATGTTGTCTTTGTTTATTTTAAAAGAAACGCGCCCTGCCGCCCCCGCAGCTTCGGACAAATCACGAGAAAATAGCGAGTCGCTGCTTAATCGGTTTTTCCTCAGCCGTGTTGTTATCACCACCCTCAGCGTTTCGGTGATCCTCACCTTCGTCAACACGTCGCCGGTATTGCTGATGGAAATCATGGGTTTTGAGCGCGGAGAATACGCCACCATTATGGCGTTGACCGCTGGCGTCAGCATGACCGTTTCATTTTCCACGCCATTTGCGCTGGGAATTTTTAAGCCACGTACGTTGATGATCACCTCACAGGTGTTATTCCTGGCGGCGGGCATCACTCTTACCGTTTCACCTTCCCATGCGGTTTCTCTGTTTGGTATCACGCTGATTTGCGCCGGTTTCTCGGTAGGTTTTGGTGTGGCGATGAGTCAGGCGTTAGGGCCGTTTTCATTACGCGCGGGCGTAGCCAGCTCGACCTTAGGTATTGCGCAGGTTTGCGGTTCGTCACTGTGGATTTGGCTGGCGGCGGTGGTTGGTATCGGCGCATGGAATATGCTGATCGGGATTCTGATTGCCTGTAGCATAGTGAGCCTGTTGCTGATTATGTTCGTCGCGCCTGGACGCCCCGCTGCCGCTCATGAAGAAATCCATCACCACGCTTGATCTCAATCTGCTGCTCTGTCTGCAACTGCTGATGCAGGAGCGCAGCGTGACCAAAGCGGCGAAGCGGATGAACGTGACCCCTTCGGCGGTGAGTAAGTCGCTGGCAAAGTTAAGAGCGTGGTTTGACGACCCGCTCTTTGTGAACTCACCGCTGGGTCTGTCGCCCACACCGCTAATGGTCAGCATGGAGCAAAATCTGGCGGAATGGATGCAAATGAGCAACCTGCTGCTGGATAAACCGCACCACCAGACACCGCGCGGCCTGAAGTTTGAACTGGCGGCGGAATCACCGCTGATGATGATCATGCTTAATGCGCTGTCGAAACGGATCTACCAACGTTACCCCCAAGCGACCATCAAATTACGTAACTGGGATTACGATTCCTTAGATGCCATTACTCGTGGTGAAGTGGATATTGGTTTTTCCGGTCGCGAAAGCCATCCTCGCTCGCGGGAGCTATTAAGCTCGCTACCGTTAGCCATTGATTATGAAGTGTTGTTTAGTGATGTGCCCTGCGTCTGGTTACGCAAAGATCATCCGGCACTGCATGAAACGTGGAATCTGGACACCTTTTTACGTTATCCGCATATCAGCATTTGCTGGGAACAGAGCGACACCTGGGCGCTGGACAATGTGTTACAGGAGCTGGGGCGCGAACGCACGATTGCTATGAGCCTGCCGGAATTCGAGCAGTCACTGTTTATGGCAGCGCAGCCCGACAATCTGCTACTGGCGACCGCGCCGCGCTACTGTCAGTACTACAATCAACTCCACCAACTGCCGTTGGTTGCTCTTCCTCTCCCGTTTGACGAAAGCCAGCAAAAAAAGCTGGAAGTCCCTTTTACCCTGCTGTGGCATAAACGGAACAGCCATAATCCGAAGATCGTCTGGTTACGGGATACCATTAAAAATCTTTACGCGTCGATGGCATAACCGAATCGTATGAAACGCGACCCGATTTCACAATAAAATGTAAAAAAGTTGTAATAAGCTTGTCTGAATCGAACTTTTAGCCGCTTTAGTCTGTCCATCATTCCAGTAAATGATTACTCTTGTATTCATAATGGACCATTAAGCATGGAGCGAAAAATGGCGACTCACTTTGCCCGAGGGATTTTAACGGAAGGACATCTGATTTCTGTTCGTCTCCCCTCCCAGTGTCATCAAGAAGCCCGAAACATTCCCCCTCATCGTCAAAGCCGTTTTCTGGCGTCCAGAGGTTTACTCGCAGAACTGATGTTCATGCTGTATGGCATTGGCGAATTGCCGGAAATCGTCACCCTGCCGAAAGGTAAACCGGTTTTCAGTGATAAAAATTTGCCTTCGTTTTCTATTTCCTATGCCGGGAATATGGTCGGCGTGGCGTTAACAACCGAAGGTGAATGTGGCCTCGATATGGAACTGCAGCGTGCGACACGCGGGTTTCATAGCCCACACGCGCCCGATAACCACACCTTTTCCAGCAATGAATCGCTATGGATCAGTAAACAAAATGATCCAAACGAAGCGCGGGCGCAGCTCATCACGCTGCGCCGAAGCGTGCTAAAACTAACCGGTGATGTTTTGAATGACGATCCGCGCGATCTGCAGCTGCTGCCCATTGCCGGACGCCTGAAATGTGCTCATGTAAATCATGTAGAAGCGTTATGCGACGCGGAGGACGTGCTGGTGTGGTCCGTGGCGGTCACGCCCACGATTGAAAAGCTCAGTGTCTGGGAGTTAGATGGCAAACACGGCTGGAAAAGCCTGCCGGATATTCACAGCCGCGCCAACAATCCTACCAGCCGGATGATGCGTTTTGCCCAGCTCTCTACCGTGAAGGCTTTTTCGCCAAATTGATAGACAACCACAGGAGTCATCATGTCTGAAAAATTGCAGGTGGTTACGTTACTGGGGAGCCTGCGCAAAGGCTCATTTAATGGCATGGTTGCACGTACCCTGCCGAAAATTGCTCCGGCGAGCATGGAAGTCAATGCGTTACCTTCCATTGCCGACATTCCCCTGTATGACGCTGACGTACAGCAGGAAGAAGGTTTTCCAGCAACGGTTGAAGCTCTGGCGGAACAGATCCGTCAGGCTGACGGTGTGGTGATCGTCACGCCGGAATATAACTATTCGGTACCGGGTGGGCTGAAAAATGCCATCGACTGGCTTTCCCGCCTGCCGGATCAACCGCTGGCCGGTAAACCGGTGTTGATTCAGACCAGCTCAATGGGCGTGATTGGCGGCGCGCGCTGTCAGTATCACCTGCGCCAGATTCTGGTTTTCCTCGATGCAATGGTGATGAACAAGCCGGAATTTATGGGCGGCGTGATTCAGAATAAAGTTGATCAGCAAACCGGAGAAGTGATTGATCAGGGTACGCTGGACCACCTGACCGGGCAATTGACCGCATTTGGTGAGTTTATTCAGCGAGTTAAGATCTAAATAAAAAACCCGCCAGCAATCATGCATGGCGGGTTTTTAATGCGCTATCGATTTTAATGAGCGTCGATAAATACAATCTTCAGGATAAACAGCAGCGCAACGATGATTACGCACGGGCTAAGGTCACGGATACGCCCGGTACCAATCTTCATCACGCAGTAGGAGATAAAGCCCAGCGCAATACCTTCGGTAATCGAGAAGCTGAACGGCATCATCACAGCGGTAATAAACGCCGGAACAGATTCAGTAAGATCCTGCCAGTTCACGCGAGCAAGACTTGAGGTCATCAACACGCCAACGTAAATCAGCGCGCCAGCTGCAGCGTAGCCTGGCACCATTCCCGCCAGCGGCGACAGAAAGATAACCAGCAGGAACAGCAGACCAACAACCACTGCCGTCAGACCGGTACGACCGCCAACCGATACGCCGGAAGAGGACTCAATATAAGCCGTAACGGAAGAAGTACCGATAAACGAACCGGTCACGGAAGAGATACTGTCGACATACAGCGCCTGCTTCATGCGCGGGAATTTCCCCTTCTCATCTGCCAGACCTGCTTTATCGGTCACGCCAATCAACGTACCGGAGGAGTCAAACAGGTTGACCAGCATGAAAGAGAAAATCACCCCTGCCAGCCCGAGGTTAAACGACCCGGCTAAATCTACATGACCCACGACAGTCATTACGCTCGGCGGCGCAGAAACGATGCCATTGTAGTGGACATCACCCAGCATCCAGCCCAGCAGCGTTGTCACCACGATAGAAACCAGCACCGCTGCGTGAATGTTGCGTGAGGCCAGAATAGCAATGATGAAGAAGCCGAGGATCCCCAGCAGCACGCTGTGAGAAGTCAGATTACCGATGCTCACCAGCGTTTCCGGGTTAGCGACAATCACACCTGCGTTTTTCAGCCCCATCATGCCAATGAACAGACCGATACCGCTGGTAATGCCCACACGCAGACTCACCGGAATGTTGGCAATCATCCAGTAGCGAACGCGGAAAATCGTCAGTAATAGCAGACCAATCGCGCCCCAGAAGATTGCGCCCATCCCGACTTGCCACGGCAAGCCCATCGCCTGCACAACGACAAAAGCGAAGAACGCATTCAGGCCCATAGCGGGTGCCAGTGCAACTGGCAGGTTAGCAAACAGCCCCATCATAATACTGCCGAATGCAGCAATCAGACAGGTAGTGACAAAGACGGCGCTGGTATCCATGCCAGCAACGCCAAGAATTTGCGGGTTAACAAAAACGATGTAAACCATCGTCAGGAAGGTGGTAAAACCGGCGATCACTTCGGTCCGTGCCGTCGTGCCATGTTCGCGCAGTTTAAACACGCGTTCCAGCATCCCCTGGCCAGAAGCCTGGGTTGTGTGTTGTTGACTCATTATCTATTTCCGAACAAGGAGGGAAAATCCGTCGCTATCGTATACCAAAATGAGACAATATGGACGGCTGAAGATAACTTTTTTTCATTGTATTTGCTTATACGGCAACGATTGCGTCATGCGAATTGGCATGACGAAAACGTTAAACTAACGATAAAGGAAAGACATGTCCCAGATAGAAGCGGTATTTTTCGACTGCGACGGTACGCTGGTCGATAGCGAGGTCATTTGCTCTCGCGCCTATGTCACGATGTTCAGGGAATTTGGCATTCACGTTGACCTGAAAGAGATTTTTACCCGTTTTAAAGGCGTAAAACTCTACGAAATCATCGACATCATCAGTAAAGAACAGGGCGTGACGATGATCCAGGCCGATGCCGAGCACGTTTACCGCGCAGAAGTGGCGCGTCTGTTTGATACCGAACTTGAGGACATCGCAGGAGCGAACGAATTGCTGGCGAGCATTAACGTGCCGATGTGCGTCGTCTCTAACGGTCCGGTCAGCAAAATGCAGCATTCGCTGGGTAAGCTCAACATGCTGCACTACTTCCCGGAAAAACTGTTCAGCGGCTACGATATCCAGCGTTGGAAGCCCGATCCGGCGTTAATGTTCCATGCGGCAAAAGCGATGAATGTGAACGTTGAAAACTGCATTCTGGTCGATGACTCCAGCGCCGGTGCGCAATCAGGGATAGATGCCGGAATGGAAGTGTTTTACTTCTGCGCTGACCCGCACAATAAACCGATCGTTCACCCGAAAGTAACCACCTTTACCGAGCTGGCGCAGCTGCCTGCACTCTGGAAGGCACGGGGCTGGAATATAACGCGATAATCGCCTCCTTACTTCAACGCTTACACATCAGTCACGCTGGTTTGAGATAAAAAATACCAGGTGTCTGATGAGTAAGCGTCTATTCCCTATAAATAATTTATGTCGTTAATCGTCCAGTCGCACACCCTCTGTATGGTTAAGCCTGGGTTATATTTTTCACAATATCGGGATACCGTTCGAACCAATCCAGAATATTACGCATCGCGTCACTGATTTTTTTATTAGCTTTATATTGATTCTCGCGTCTAAAATTTTGAACAATATTAAGGTTAGAACGTATCTTATTGTCATCGTCAGCAATCTTCTGATTTAATGCCGCTACTTCATCCTGTACTTCTTGACTATCCCACTTGTCCC
>NZ_JAYQWM010000103.1:0-10543 GCF_036662595.1 Escherichia sp. Lx600-2
CTAGTCTAAAAACTAGTATTAAGACTATCACTTATTTAAGTGATATTGGTTGTCTGGAGATTCAGGGGGCCAGTCTACTGATAGAGTTGCCTGCCAGGGGGTTAGCCAGAGTGAACGGCAGCGATATTGAGCGCTTTTATTACAATGAAGATTTCGTAGAAAAGGATGGCAATGATGTTGTTTGCGAAATTTTTATTCCCGTTCGTCCGGTTTAGTTGGTCACTATCTCTTATTGAGTTTTATCCTTGCCTGATACTATTTAATCAGTATCAGGCAAGGTATTCAGTGAATAATGGCGTTGAATATTTCAACACCATTATTCTTTATTAGATCGTAACTTTCATACTATTCAAATTATGGCATCTCCTCCTCGCCATTTTCAGTCTCTGCAGCAACGGCGTTAATTGTCACCTTCACAGGCGTCATTTCGTACCCGCCATACGTCAGTGCGTTGAATGTGAACGTATAGACACCTGGCTTGCTGGTACTAAATGTACGCGTGATTTTCCCACCTGAGAAATGGTCAGCCTTCGACGGCAGGAATTGATAATCCTTCTCCGTCACTCCTTCCGGAGCCTCAATGTCGACCCACATACTTCCTCCTACGGGATTGACTCCCGCCATCAGGGTAACCGTCATTGTTGCAGTAGTCTTCCCGTCCGCCACCAGAGAATCTACACGTTCTGGAGATGCGGCGAGCACCGCGTTTTTATCATCCGCGACGAATTTAGATTCGGCAGTTTTCGTCGATTCCTGACCGTCGGCCTGACTCACTTTCGCCGTGAGTGTATATTTCGCTGCGACAGTGGTCGTGGCGGTGAAAATAGCCTGTCCTTGCTCATTAGTTTTCGCCGTCCCATTGGGAGTCAAAACTAAATTTGCCGGGCTGGCAGTCAGCGTCACGTCGCTATCTTTCAACAGGTTGTTATTGGCATCAGTCACCGTAACTTTATACGTCTGTTTGGCATTGCCGTCCGCCAGTGCATAGTTGCCAATCACCTCAATACCGGAGACGGTTGCGGTCGCCTTATCGGCCACAAACGTTATAGTCTGCGTATTCGAAGGCTGGTCATTCCCTGCCGACGCCGTGATCTCATACGTTCCGGCAATCACGGAAACCACTTTCAGTTCCGCTTTACCCTCCTCGTTGGCGTTCACCATGATATTACCGTCTGCAAGCGGTTTGACGCCCCGAGGCAGATTAAAGACGACCGCAGCGCCAGGAAGAATGTTGCCGTATTGATCCTTAACCGTTGCCGTCAGCGTAAAGGCATCATTGTCGTTTGCCACTTTTGGCGCGCTGCCATCAACCTCCAGGGTCGCCTGACCGGTACTGAAATCCGCTTTAAATTTCACCGTAACCGTCTTCTGAGTATTATTCACTGAGGCCGCGATACTGTGTTCCCCGGCAACCGTTGACATCAGCTCAATGTCGGCTTTACCTGCCGCATCGGTTGTTACCGTATTCCCCGTCTTGCTGGTCACACCTTTCGGCAGAGTCAGCGTAACTTCTTGCCCCTGCAACGGATTACCATAGCTGTCCACGACGGTCAGGGTTATCTGGTTAGCAGACTGTCCATTAGCCAGTTGGTTATTAACCTTCACTGTCATATCACGAATCTCAGCCTTAGATGCGTCACCTGCAACGTTCAGCACCAGTGGCTGAGCAACGGCATTTTGGCCGTTCACTCGCGGCATCACAGACAACTGACCCGCGGCAGATCCCAGCGTTAAGGTCGACACGTAGACCCCATTACCTTTCTCTGTCCAGTTTCCTGCTGAAGGACGCTCACTCCCCGTGCTGGCGGCACCGCTAAACACTGGTGCATCTGGCTTCAGCCCGGTGACCGGGTTCCCGTACGCATCCTTCACGGTGAAGGTGAGTTCCGTCGTCGTTTTGACGGTCGGAGCCTTATTGTCCGCAACAAGCGTAGAGTTCGCTGATGACATCTCTCCGGCGATGACCGTCAACTGCGCGGCTTCGGTGGCTGCTGGCTGGCCGTTGAAGAGAGGCATGACGCGAAGCTCGCCCGTCTTTCCACCTGTAGTCAACGTAGCAACATAGGAACCGTTACCTTTTTCGGTCCAACTGGAAACGGTCGCCCCTTCAGAGGCGGTCCCCGTCAAACTTGCCGACAACGCAAGACCACTGATAGCGTTGCCATGCGCATCTTTCGCCACCAGCGTCACGGTTGTGCTTTCGCCGGCTTTTACGTGATCTTCTGCGACAGAGACTTTCGACTGGTTTGAAGATAACGCATCAGCCACCACGGTTACTTTTGCCGCATTTGCTGCCGCATTCTGTCCATTTAGCTTCGGCATAACTTCTAATTCACCCGCCGTAGAGCCGAGAGTAATCTGCGCAGTCCACGTCCCATCACCATTATTTGTCCAGCCCGATGCCGTAGAACCTTCAGCAGCGGCACCCGCTAATGACGGCGCTTCCGGCGTGAGGCTGGTCACAGGGTTGTCATAGGCATCTTTTACCGTCCAGATTGCCGTAACTGTACCCCCAACCACCGGTTTATCAGGATTCAGGGTGATGGACGAATGTGCTGCATCAAGCGGCCCGGCAACAAACTTCAGCGTTTGTTGTAATGTGCCCAGCTGATACTGCTCGCTGAAAGCACGCACAACAACGTTTCCGGCACGGGTCGAAGAAACCGTGGCGCTGTAAACGCCTGGTTTTATTTCCGAAATGGCACCAACGGTTACACCATTAGTGTCTTGCGGAACAAATCGCAAGCGGCTGGCTTCTCCCGTCACCGGATTACCCTCGGAGTCCACCGCAGTCAACGTCAACGTATAGGCTTGCTGACCATCAGCAACCACGTCACCTGACGGCTAGCGCTCAGGGTGGAGTTTGCCACATCCATCATCGTGGCCCGCAGTTCTGCAGTGACGGTTTTGCTCATGCCATCAACGCTAACAGTAATCGTTGCCTCACCTGACTGCGTTCCGGTAGTAAAGACAGACTGATACACCCCTGCTTCAGTTTAGGTGAACTCACCCAGTGTTGGCTTTGCCTGTGATTTAGTGGCCTTCAGGGAACGAGTCACAATATTTCCAGCCGGTTTGAAAGTTAGTTCAGTCTTGATCTGATCTTTCATGCCCGTGACTGGCTGGCCCTCGGCGTCGCGCAGAGACAGCACCAGCGGTTTTTGCTCATTACCGTTAGCAAGCATTTGAATACGGCTCTGACCGTCAAGCGTTAACGCCGTGCGATCGGCGCTCATACCAGCTCCGGTAATGACCACCTCTGTCTGCACGCGTTTTGAGGTATTGCCTTTGTTATCGTAGGCAACCGCAGAAATCGCATAATAATTGTCTTTGCCTGGACGATAAGCCGGGAGCGTTACTTGCCACTGACTACCCTGACCGGTAATTTTGCCACCTTCAGCCAGTAATGACGGCGCTTCCCACTGCACATTTTTCAGTCCGTGAGTTGCTTTGCTGACCACAAGCCCGAGGGAAAGTGTCTGACCGCCCTTACCTTCAATACGCTCAGGCAGAGCAATACGGATCACTTCAGATTTGCGGTACTCAAGAACGATGTTGTTATTACGCTCAACCAGGTCATAGCGGCTGCCTGCCAGTACCCGACGCTCGCGAATGCTATCCGTATCGAGTTGTTTCGCCAAAGGTTCGCCAATTCGGTAGTTAACTTCCAGGCCAAAGCGAGTGTCATTCTCACCGCTCTTGCCCTGCTTATGCCCGGCGCTCAGTGTCAGAAGAGGCACAGGCGTATAGGTCACCTCGGCAGAAATCGCATGCGGGTCTTTCTGGCGCTTATCTTTACCAAACAGCCCGACTTCATCGCCATAATACTGTTCATACATCAGGCTTGCGCCAAGCTGCGGCCAGGCAGGTAAATAGCCCTCTGCGCGGATATCCCAACCATTCGCCGGGCGTTCCTGATAATCCTCAATATCCGGCGATTTTTTCCAGCCAGAAGCCCGAATATAACCATTGGCGCTCAGTTTCAGATAATCGCGCCAGTATTCCGCACCAACACCAATGCGGGTATGACTACGGGATAAATCATGGTCGATAAAGGTGTTCACCCCCGCCATCCAGTCATTTCCTGAAAAATGACGCCAGCCAAAACCAATATTTGACTGAGTACGATCGTCTGTACGATGTATTGCCCCCTGAGTGAACAACATATTTGTCGGCGTATCATAAATCGGATAAAGCATTTCCAGCGAAGAATCCTTCAGCGAGAAATCTTTATCGACATTCAGTTTGACGCGCGCTGTACCATATTTCCCGAGCCACTCCTGTATTTCCTGGTTAGCTTTAGCGGTGGCCATTCCGGTAATAAAATTACGTGTCGCATCGCTATCTGGCTGACTGCTTAAAAATGTCCCGGCATTTGCGGCAAACGACGCGACATTTTTCTCCACGTTATTATCAGCAGTTACCGTAGTATTTCCCATGCTCAACCGTGGCTGAACCGCATGCTGCGCACGTGCCGCCATTACTGGGGTAAAGGTGACAGCGAGTGGAAAAAGAACCTGAACAGAGATATTTGCCCACGCCACGCAGCGGGCCAGAACTGAATAACGAAATCGTGGTTGTTTATGACCTGTTTTATAACGTGACATTGAGATAATTTCCTGATGAACGAATTAACGAACATAGGCAGACACAAATAATGGCGTCTGCTTGTCAGAAAAACCGGGGATTTCCCGGTTTCCTTTTCCGCAGAAAAGGAAATACCTTTATGTAAGAAAGTACACCGCCACCTAATATATCCAGTGCCTGTAGCCACTCATCAGGGGGTTGGGCGCGGGATTATATTTTTATTTATGGGTGAAAATTTAGCTTTTTGTGCAAGTCATTAAATAGATACTTAAGTTATATTTCTTACTCTGTGGACAGTGAATAATTCATTATTTAGAGTGAATAATAATGACCTACCTTTAATTAGCAACTATTGGAAATACGTCGAAGTAGGTATATACGCCAGGATAAACCGATATATTTTTTATGGATATTCATTTTCCTTCATCGGACTGTAAATTGCAGAGATATCGAACTTGTACTACTCATCTCAACACTCAAACAGATTTATGAATTTCGTTCATAACCCCTGACAAATCCTGCCGTCTAATCGAGCTCTTCTCTTTACGTTATGCTTCTCATGAACGATAACGGAAGGATAACACCATGCAAAAAGTAAAACTGAATAACGGTATTGAAATGCCCCTGCTGGGCTTTGGTGTATTTCAGATGACCGATGCCGCCGAATGCGAAAGAGCGGTCATTGACGCTATTAACACCGGTTATCGACTGATTGACACCGCCGCCTCCTATCAAAATGAAACCCAGGTCGGGAACGCACTGAAACAAAGCGGTATCGCCCGTAACGAACTCTTTGTCACCACGAAACTCTGGTTGCAGGATACCAGTTACGAAGGGGCCAAAGCCCAGTTCGAACGCTCTCTGAATCGACTGCAACTTGATTACGTTGACCTGTATTTGATTCATCAGCCTTACGGTGATGTCCACGGTGCCTGGCGCGCCATGGAAGAGCTGCAACAGGCCGGTAAAATTCGCGCTATTGGCGTCAGTAACTTCCATCCTGACCGACTGGCTGACCTTATCGCCTTTAATAACGTCGTTCCAGCGGTAAACCAGGTTGAAGTTAACCCTTTCAATCAGCAGCTACACGCCGTTCCGTGGATGCAAAGCCGTGGTATTCAGCCAGAAGCCTGGGCACCGTTTGCGGAAGGGAAAAATGGTCTGTTCCAGCATCCTGTTCTCACTGCAATTGGCGGGAAGTATGGCAAAAGCGTGGGCCAGGTTGTTCTGCGCTGGATCTACCAACGAGGCATTGTTTCACTGGCAAAATCGGTACACAAAGAACGCATGGAAGAGAACATCAACATTCTCGATTTTGAACTCAGTCCTGAAGATATGCTGCAAATTACCGCCCTGGATACCGCAACCAGCGCGTTCTTCTCTCACCGCGATCCCGCAATGGTGGAATGGCTGACTGGCCGCAAACTTGATGTTTAAGCCGCGATAAAAGAGGTATTCATTCAATGCAAAAACGTTATCTGGGTAAATCCGGACTCGAAGTCTCCGCCCTTGGGCTCGGTTGCATGGGCTTAAGCCACGGCTACGGCCCGGCGACCGATACCCGTCAGGCTATCGAACTTATTCGTGCTGCGGTTGAACGTGGCGTCACCTTCTTCGATACCGCCGAAGTGTATGGTCCGTATCTGAATGAAGAAGTGGTCGGCGAAGCCTTAAAACCGTTTCGTGACCGCGTGGTGATCGCCACTAAATTCGGTTTTACCTTCGGCGATGATAATAAGCAGCAGATTTTAAACAGCCGTCCGGAACATATCCGTGAAGCCGTTGAAGGATCATTACGTCGTCTGAAGACAGATGTTATTGACCTGCTGTACCAACACCGTGTTGATCCGGATGTTCCTATTGAAGATGTTGCAGGAACGGTGAAAGACCTCATCGCAGAAGGTAAGGTCAAACATTTCGGTCTGTCCGAGGCTGGCGCACAAACCATTCGTCGTGCGCATGCGGTACAACCTGTCACCGCCCTGCAAAGCGAATATTCCATGTGGTGGCGTGAGCCTGAACAGGAAATTCTGCCGTTGCTGGAGGAACTGGGGATTGGTTTTGTCCCCTTCAGCCCACTAGGTAAAGGTTTCCTGACCGGGTCGATTAAGCCGGGAACCACTTTCGGCAAAGATGATTACCGCAGCACCGTACCGCGTTTCGCAGCACAATCCATTGAAGCTAATGAAAAACTGGTCACCTTGTTAGGTGAACTGGCTGCGGAGAAAGGGGTAACGTCTGCACAAATCGCACTGGCATGGCTGTTAGCACAAAAGCCGTGGATTGTTCCCATCCCTGGCACCACTAAACTGCACCGGCTGGAAGAAAACCTGGCCGCTGCTGACATTGTTCTTTCGCAGAAAGATACGCAGCAGATAACCGAGGCGCTGGAAACAATTAAAATCGTCGGTGAACGTTACTCGCCTGAACACCAGGCACGCGTAGGCCGCTAATACCCAAACGGGTCCAGGAACAAAGGACCCGTTATTCGGTGTAGCGAAGCGCATCGATTAACAGCGCAAAAGCAGGCGGATGCTGCTTGCGGCTGGGGTAGTAAAGATAATATCCGGGAAAAGTTGGACACCACTCCTGCAACACCTGAATAAGCTTGCCTGACGTTATATACTCCTGAACCATGTCTTCAGGGACACAAGCGATCCCAAACCCTGATAACGCGGCATCAATTCTTTCTGGCAATGGACTACACGTCAGCTGCCCATCAACCTTAACACGAAGCGCTTTCCCTTCTCGCTCGAATTCCCAGTGGTAAAGTCCACCGGCAGTTGGCAAACGCATGTTGATGCAGCGATGGTTTTGTAGCTCGTGAGGCGTTTCAGGCGCAGGGTTTGCAGCAAAATACGCCGGTGCCCCCACCACAGCCATCCGCATATCTGGTCCAATTCTGACCGCAACCATATCTTTATCAACATTTTCACCCAGTCGTATCCCGGCATCAAAACGGCCTTCAACAATATCGACAAAACCGTTATCCACCACCAGTTCGACACTGATTTCGGGATACTTTCTGAGAAAAGGTTTTAGCTTCGGCCAGACCAGACTTCGCGCGGCATGTTCCCCGGCAGATAAACGAATATTCCCGGTGGGCGTGCCGTTCAGTTGAATAAGTGACTCCAGTTCCTGTTCAAGCTCGTCAATACGCGGTTCAAGGCAGGCAATGATTCTCTCCCCCGCTTCTGTGGGAGCCACACTGCGGGTAGTCCGTGTCAGGAGGCGGATATTGAGCCTTTCCTCCAGAGCCTTTATTGCATGGCTAAGTGCAGACTGAGAGACGCCGAGTTTGCCCGCTGCTTTGGTAAAACTTCGCTCTCTTGCCACCACAAGAAAGATTTGCAGTTCGTTGAAGTTTTCTTTGAGCATTGGCGATTTCCTTGTAGAAGCATCCTCTTCACAGTCACTCATGAAGGGGGGTCATAGATGCTATTATTTTAGCCACATTATTAGTAACAATGATAATCTGGCTGTATCGAAAATAATTCTAAACTTTCAGGAGATTTATTATGAATAAACGTATCCTCACGATTGCGCGATTCTTCTTACCGATATTCTGACACATATCATCAATTTTCGAGTTTTACTCTTTTCTCCACCATAAAATCAATAAAAGCACGAACTTTAGAGGGCATTCTCACCCGTGATGAAACATAAATATAAAACCCAGGAAATGAAACAGCCCAATCCTCAAGAATCGGCTGTAACTTGCCCGCATTGATATGTTCAGCGATTGTAAAATCCAGATGTTGAATGATACCCGTTCCATTCAGCGCCATTCGTATCATGCTTTCGTCATCATTAGAAATATACTTACCTGAAACCTCTATTTCGAACTCTTCATTCCCGCCCGCAACATTAGAAAACTCCCATGCAGAGAGTGCACCGCTACTTTTATGCCGCAACCGAAGGCAATTATGGTTACTCAGTTCCTGAGGCGTTTCAGGAATACCGTGTTCTTTTAAATAATCTGGCGATGCCACAGTAACCAGTTTAATAAGCGGAGAAACAGGAACGGCAGTCATATGCTCATCCAGTCCTTGCTCAAGACGTATGCCCACATCACAGCCGTCCGCAATAATGTTAGATAAACCGTCATCCATAATGAGTTCTATCTTTGTTTTGGGGTAACGAGTAAGAAACTCGCCAATATGAGGCTCAACAAGCATCCGTGCTGCAACACGGGAGGAATTTATTCTCAACAGGCCTGTAGGTTCAAGTTGGGTATCACCAACATCTTTCAAAGCATCATCAATTTGCCCCAAAGCCGACACCAGCACTTCATACAGACGCTGTCCTTCCTCAGTAAGCGACATATTGCGGGTCGTACGGTATATCAGCTTGGTGTTAAGACGTTCCTCAAGAGATTTTAAATTCTGGGACAATGCGGCCCGCGTAATACCCATTTCAGAAGCGGCTCTGGAAAAACTGCCGGCACGAACAATAAGCGCAAACCAGGCAAGAGAAGGCAAAATTGAAGGCTCTATTTTCATCATTGTAAACCTTAACTTAACACTGTGATAGATATTAGACCATTGATGATAACCAATACAAGTCATACTATTACGCCGTTCTCGATATGAACACGAATGCCAGTTGCGGATAATAGAAATGATATTTAAATCTGTTTAGGCAAATCCCCGGAGCTTGAAATGAAAACTGTTTCGATAAAACACACTTACTGGGATATAGCTGCTGATATCTATTTCCCTGACGATTTTAATAGTGAAAAAAAGTATCCTGCCATTATCAGCGCCCATCCAATTGGAAGCTGCAAAGAACAGACATCGGGTAGTGTGTATGGTGCCGCCCTGGCAAAAGCTGGCTTTATCGTCATTGCTTTTGATGCCAATTTTCAGGGAAGCAGCGGTGGGGAACCGCGTTATCTGGAAGATCCAACAATGCGAGTAAAAGACTTCAGCATTGTCGTTGATTACCTTACCAGCTTACCTTACGTTGATGCCGGGCGTATTGGTGTACTGGGTATTTGTGGTGGAGGTGGATATGCCATTAATGCCGCAATGACAGAACGTCGAATTAAAGCTATTGGTACTGTCACGGGTGCAAACTACGGGCGTCTTATGCGTGAGGGATTTACAGCGTTTAATCCTATCGGAGCACTCGAAGCAATGGCGCAACAAAGAACAGACGAAGCTAACGGCGCAAAACTTCGCGTAGATGATTTACTCCCCTCTTCTCCGGATGCAGCTCTTGAAGCGGGATTAACAGAAATAGACCTTTTTGAAGCCACAGAATATTATCGTTCGCCACGAGGCTGTGCACCTAATGGGGTAAATCGTTCACTATTCTCACATCAGACTGTTGCCGTGGGTTGGGATGCATTTCATCTTGCAGAAGTGCTGTTAACTCAACCAATAATGGTTGTGGTGGGCGATAGAGTGGGCGCATTTGGTGCCTACCGTGACGGCTGCGAAATTATTGGCCGCGCTGCTTCAAAACATAAAGAGCTGGTCGTGGTTGAAGGTTATTCACATTACGACCTGTATGATAAGCCAGAACCTGTGAAACAGGCACTCGATAAATTAATTCCTTTTTATAAAACACATTTGTAATAATTTTACAGGGAGATTCCTTATCTCCCTTATATTTATCCTTTATTGACTACACAACAATAATAAAATTACTCAAAAAGAAATTTCATTAAAGAAACAAAAAAGCAGCAACTCAATTATTAGAAACCCTTTAAAGGGATTATAAATAAAGCCAGAATTCTTGGTTCCAAAGCTGGCAACAACTAACCAGTTAAAACATACGCATCAAAATCAGATAAACATTTGAGGTATTGTTATGACAAATAAACACCCATCATTGTTTTCTCCTTTTATGCTGACAGAAAAAATAAAGCTACGTAGGTAATGACTCCAACTTATTGATAGTGTTTTATGTTCAGATAATGCCCGATGACTTTGTCATGCAGCTCCACCGA